>JAXKFZ010000365.1:0-15447 GCA_036550635.1 Collinsella sp.
ATCGAGTGGGCCCATTTGGACGCGGTCGAGCTCTTGCGGTATGCTTGCACCCTTGACTCCGTGGCGACGCGCCCCCTGCGCGATGCGGTCGCCATGCGATATCGACACATTTTTAAGGAGGTCAGCGGAGGATGAGAATCATCGGCGGCGAATGGCGCGGTCGTAAGATCGAGGAGCCCCGTGGTCGCGATGTCACCCGCCCCACGACTGATCGCGTGCGCGAGGCGTGCGCATCTATGGTCATGTCGGCATTCGACTTCGATCTGGACGAGGTCCGTGTGCTGGACGCCTTTGGCGGCTCCGGTGCCTTAGGGTTAGAGATGCTCTCTCGTGGGGCTCGCTTGCTCACGACGTTTGAGATCGATCGCAACGCCGCGCGGCTCATTACCAAGAATATCGAGTCGCTCTGCCGTGACCGTGCGCGTTGGCGCGTGGTCACGGGCGACATGCTGGCGAGTGCCTCGCGCGGTCGTGTACCGGGCGCCCCCTTTGATCTGGTCCTGCTTGACCCGCCCTATGCTTTTGGTGCCGAGCCGGTCGAGGAACTGCTGCAGAACCTGGCTCAGCAGGGTCTGCTTGCACCTGGCGCTTTTGCCCTGTTTGAGCATGCCGCCGCCGATGCGGGCGCGCATCCGGTAGGCTTTGAGACTGTACGTAAGAAGCGCTACGGCATTACCTCGGTCGACCTGCTTCGTTGGGTCGGCGATGACGACGGTGGGGGCGACAGCGCCGGCGCAGATGCCGACAACAACGATGCCACGACGTTTCAGGAGGACGCCCATGAATGACACCATCAACCGCGTGATCGTCCCGGGCACCTTCGATCCCATCACGTTTGGCCATATCGATGTGATTCGCCGCGCCCGCCGCATCTTTCCCAGCGTGATCGTCGCTGTTGCCGAGTCGCAGGGTAAAAACGGCGTGGGCACCACGTTTATGCTCGATGAGCGCGTGGCGCTGGCCCGCGAGGCGCTCGGTGATATCGACGGCGTCGAGGTCCTGCCCTTTACCGGCCTCTTGGTCGACTTCGCTCGCGAGCAGGGGGCGGGGGCCGTGGTCAAGGGCCTGCGCGCCATGACCGACTTTGAATATGAGCTGCAGCAGGCCGACCTTAACTATCGCCTGGATAGCGAGCTGGAGTCCATCTTTGTCATGAGTGCGCCGCAGTACGGCTATATCTCGAGCTCGGTTGTTCGCCAGATCGCCTCGCTCGGCAGCGATGTATCGACGTTTGTCCCGTCCAACGTGGTCGAAGCGCTCAAACATCGCTTTTCGTGACGTTTCTTATTGCCTGGTGGCATGTGGTAAACTAGCACGATGATATGTTACCTATGAAAGGAGACCGGATGCCGGGCGAGAATTTTCCTGGCGATAGGATCGTCAGCTTGGTCGATGAGCTCGAAGGGCTGATCGAGGAAGCCAAGCCGCCTTTCGGCAAGAACGCTCAGTTCAAGGTCATCGACGCCGACGTGTTCTTCAACATCCTCGACGAGATCCGCATGAGCTATCCCGAGGAGTGGCAGAAGTCCCGCCGTATCCTTAAGGAGCGCGAGGAGCTTATGGCTTCCGCCGCCGCTCAGGCCGATTCCATCATCGCTGACGCTCAGCAGCAGGCCCTCACCATTGCCGGTGAGCAGGAGATCGTCCGCCTTGCGCAGCAGCAGGCCGACGACATCCGCGATCGTGCCCAGCAGTACGAGCGCGAGACGCGTTATGCTGCCGAGGACTACGCAGAGCAGGTCTTTACGCACCTGGAGGAGAACCTCAAGAGCCTGACCGGCACCGTTACCCGTTGCCGTCAGCAGCTCAACGAGGGTGCCGCCCAACAGAATGGTCAGTGGTAATGGCTGAGCTCCCGAGCGTTACCGTCGATCTTTCCGAGCAGCTCGAGTTTCCTGGAGATTCGTATCCGCTGACCGGTAAGGTCGATGTCGCCACCTACACGGTGGGCGAGAAGGAGTACCAGCTTCAGGACGGCATCGACTACGACGTTGTCTTTACCAATGCCGGTACCGGTGTCTTGCTCACGGGCATGGTCCGCGCGCACGCCACCGGCGAGTGCGACCGTTGCCTGGAACCTGCCTCGTTTGATATCGCCGGCGAGATCGAGGAGTTCTACCTCTTTGAGGAGCCCGAGGATCCCGAGGCCTACGAAGACGGCTACGAGCTCCTGGGCGAGGATCGCATCGTCGATCTGGGAGAGCCCATCAACGACGCGGTCGTCATGGACACGCCGTTCGTTGTCCTGTGCAAGCCCGATTGCCGCGGCCTTTGCCCCACTTGCGGTTGCAATCTCAATGTCGAGCAATGCGATTGCGCCGCCCAGGCAGAGGCAGAATGGGCCGCTGCCACGGAAAATCCATTTGCAGCATTGAAGAATCTCAAGCTTGATGAGTAAAACTGTGGTAGTATCGCTACTTGCGCGTAATCGCCACACTGGATAGTTCATAAGGAAGGTCACTATGCCCGTACCTAAACAAAAGCAGGGTCGTATCCGCACTCACACCCGTCGTTCCGCCAACATGAAGATCTCGGCTGCGGCTCAGTCCACGTGCCCCCGTTGCGGCGCTGTTAAGCTTCCGCACCACGTGTGCCCCAGCTGCGGTTTCTACAAGGACCGCGAGGTTATCGTTACCGAGTAACGGTATACTCTGGATGCGATGCCGTTCCAAATGGAACCACAATGGCCGGCTCAATGAGTCGGCCATTTTTGTATAAGGAGCATGTATAATGAGTAACGTTCGCGTTTGTGTAGACGTTGTGGGCGGAGACGAGAAACCTCAGGTTGTTCTCGATGGTATCGAAGCTGCGCTTGCCGCCGATCCCGATATCGAGGTCTTGGCAGCTGGTCCCGCCGAAATCGTCAATCCCTTTGCAGCTTCCCATGCACGTGTTGAGGCCCTTGAGGCGCCTGACGTTATCGCCATGGATGACGATCCCATTCGCGCCGTGATGACCAAGCGTAAGTCGTCGATCGTGCTTTCTTGCCGCGCCATTAAGAAGGGCAACGCGGATGCGTTCTTCTCCGCCGGCTCCACCGGTGCCATGACCGCCGCCGCCACCGCCTATGTGACGCCGTTTAGGTATCAGGCCGAAGGCAAGAAGCAGCCGGTGCGCCCCTGTCTGACCAATGCGCTGCCCAATCGCGCCGGCGGTCTGACGGTGCTGTGCGACATGGGTGCCAACCCCGATGTGGAGGTCGATGACATGGTGCGTTTTGCCCAGATGGGTAGCGCCTATGCCCGCGTCGTCCTGGGCATCGAGCATCCTCGCGTGGGCCTGCTTGCCAATGGCACCGAGGATGAGAAGGGCTCCAACTTTACCAAGGCCTGTTTCCCTGCTATGAAGGCCGCCGTTCCCGGCTTTGTTGGTAACTGCGAGGGCACCGACCTCACCTCAGGTAACTTCGATGTCGTCGTTGCCGATGGCATGTCGGGTAATATCGCTCTCAAAGCTACCGAGGGCGCTGCCAAGTTTTTGCTGCAGGAGCTCAAGGGCGCCTTTATGGCCTCGCTCGGCACCAAGATCGCCGCGCTGCTCATCAAAAAGCAGATGCGCGAGATTAAGGCCAAGCTCTCTGGCGACGCCAAGGGCGGCGCGATTCTTCTGGGCCTGCGCGGTGTGGTCCTGATCGGCCATGGCGCCACCTCGGTCGAGGCTGTCAAAAACGGTACGCTCGCGGCGGCCGAAGCCGTGCGCGCCGGGCTGGTCGAGAATGTCGCCAACTCTATGGACAGTATCGTTTTGTAAGAGCGAGTTAGAGCGCTGTTATGTGCTTCGCGGCGCACGTCGTGGGGTAGAATCAGAACCGTGTCTTGGTACCGCCCGGGCGGTACCATTCTTTTGGTATTCATGTACTATGAGAGGAAGCGCTATGGACCGCTCCGAAATCTTCGACAAGATCGCCGAGGTCGCTGCTGACGTTCTGGGCGTCGATGTTGCCGAAATTAGCGAGGAGACCACCTTTGACGACCTCGATGCCAACTCGCTCGAGCGCCTGCAGCTGGTTACGGCTATCGAGGACGAGTTCAACCTCGAGATCGATGACGAGACCCTGCTCTCGCTCAACTCTGTCGCCGACGCCGTCGACGCTATCGAAGCTGCCAAGGAGGCCTAAGTCTTGGCTTTATCCGAACGACTTACGCGCGCCCAGGAAATCCTGGGCCACGAGTTCAACAATAAGGTGCTGCTGCGCGCGGCCCTTACGCATCCCTCGGCAGTCGAGGGCCAGCCGGTTTCTGCCAGCTATGAGCGCCTTGAGTTCTTGGGCGATTCCATTTTGGGCGCTGTGGTCGCACGCTCCCTGTTTGAGTCCTATCCCGAGTTTGACGAGGGCAAGCTCACTCGCTTGAAGGTGTCGCTCGTCTCGGGCGCCACGCTATCCGAGGTTTCTCACGAGTTGGGCATCGACGACATCATTATCTTTGGTGCCTCCGAGACCGGTACCGGTGCGCGCGGCCTGCATTCGGCCCTCGAGAACGTCTATGAGTCGCTCGTGGGCGCGCTGTACCTGGATGCCGGCTGGGACGTTGCGGCGGAGTTCATTCACCGTACGCTTAAGCCGCATTTGGCTTCCGAGCGTGCCGAGCATCCTGCGAACCCCAAGTCGTTTTTGCAGGAGTGCGTGCAAGCCGACGGTCACGAGCCCCCGGCGTACAAGCTCGTTGGCTCCGAGGGCCCGGCGCATGCGCCCACCTTTACCGCTGTGGTTTTGATCGATGGTATTCGCCAGGGTCGCGGCTCCGGCTCCTCAAAGAAGGAAGCCGAGGGAGCTGCCGCGCTTGAAGCGCTCGACCGCATGGGTTACACCACCAACGGCGTGATTCTGAACAAGAAGCACGTGTAAGCGAGGAACCGTGTATCTCAAGTCCCTTACGCTCAAGGGGTTCAAGTCGTTTGCCGACCGCGCCCATATGACGTTTGAGCCGGGCCTGACCGTCATCGTCGGTCCAAACGGCTCGGGAAAATCGAACATCTCTGACTCGATTCTGTGGGTCCTGGGCGAGCAGAGCGCCAAGCAGCTGCGCGGCCAGGCCATGGAGGATGTCATCTTCTCGGGCTCGTCGGCGCGCAAGCCGGTGGGTGTCGCCGAGGTCACGCTGGTGCTCGATAACTCGGACCATATGTTGCCCGTCGACTTTGACGAGGTCGCCATCACCCGTCGCATGTATCGCTCGGGCGAAAGCGAGTACCTCATCAACTCGAGTCCGTGCCGCCTGATGGACATTCAGGACATCCTGCACGATTCGGGCCTGGGCAAGGATACGCATTCCATCATCAGCCAGGGCAAGCTCGACGCCATTTTGCAGAGCCGCCCCGAGGAGCGTCGCGCCCTCATCGAGGAGGCCGCCGGCATTTCCAAGCACAAGCGCCGCAAGGAGCGAGCGCTCAAAAAGATTAAGTCGATGGACGAGCACCTGATGCGTGCCCGCGACATCAATAAGGAAATCGCCCGTCAGCTGCGACCGCTGGAGCGTCAGGTCGATCGCGCGCGCAAGTACAAAGAGCTGTCCTCGCGCGCGAACGAGCTTACGCAGATGCTGGCTGTCGATGAGCTTCGTTCGCTGCAGTCGCAGTGGAACGACCTGGAGAGCCGCTCCAAGGAAGGTGCTGCCGAGCTGGAGCTTGCGCAGTACCGCATGAGCGAAAAGGAGCGCGAGCTCGAGAAGCTCCAGGTTATGCTTGAGGAAAAGGGCCTGTTTGTGGGCGACTTGGGCGAGCAGCGCCGCCATATGCAAGATGTGGTCGGCCGTATTAACTCCGACATGCGCCTGCTCGAGGAAAAGGGTCACAACATGGTGTCGCGCCTGTCTGACATGCGCGGGCAGATTTCGAGCTCCGAGCATCAGCGTCGTCGCTTGGTCGAGGAGCTCGAGGACGCGCGTGCGCAGCTTGAGGAAGTGACCGGCGCGCACATGCAGGCCCAGGAGGACGTTGACGCCGCTGGTCCTGCCGCCGCAGAGCTCCACGAGCGGCGCGTGGCGCTCGACAATCAGATTTCGCAGCTTACGCGTGAGCAACGCGATGTGCAGCGCGTGGCCGACAACGCCGCGCTCGAGCTCGCCAAGGTGAAGGACTCGCTGAGCAATGCCGAGGTCGAGGACAACATGTATGCCTCGCGCCTGGAGCAGATCGACGAGCAGCTCGAGGAGGTCATGGCTTCGCTCGAGAGCCGTCGCGACCGCGCCGAGGAGCTTGAGGGCGCTCTTGAGGAAGCGCGCCAGGCTCAGGTCGATGCGCGTGAGGCCACCGAGACGGCACGCGCGGCCCTGAAGGACCTGCGTGCCCGTGAGAGCGAGGCACGCAACAAGTTATCCGAGGTGCGCTCGGAGCTTGCCAGCCAAAAGAAACTCGATGCCCGCATGGCCGACAGCTCGCCGCTCGTGAGCCGTCTGGTGGGTGCGCTGGGCGACGATGTCTTGGGTCGTCTGGGCGACGTGCTGGAGGCCCCGCGCGAGCTTGAGGGCCTGGTTGAGCAATTGCTCGCCGGCGATATCGATGCGCTGCTGTTTGATGACGCCGCCACGCTTGAGCGTGCCGGTCGTGCGGCTCTGGACCAAAAGAAGGCCTCGGGCGAGGCACTGCTGGTGGCGCGCGGCGTGAGCGGCTCTACCGCCGCTGAGGGCGCCTCCGGTACCCGTCTGGTTGATCGTCTGTCCGTGCGCGCAGGCTACGGTCCCGTCGTCGAGGCGCTGCTCGGCGGCTATTACGTCGTTGACGATCTTGCTGCCGCGCTGTCGGCGCCGGTCGTTGAAGGCGTGACTTACGTGACCCCCGATGGCGCCCGCGTCGCCTGCGGCGGCCTGGTGCGCGTGGGGCTTGATGCCGGCGAGGCTTTGGGTGCCTTGGAGCGCAAGCGCCGCATCCGTGAGCTCGAGGGCCTGGAACCCGATCTGGCTGCCATCTTTGAGCATGCTTCGGACCAAGTCGTCGAGGCCAACGTTGCCGTCGAGGAGGCCCGTGCCGCCGAGGGCGATGCCGCCGGTGAGATCGCCCGTCTTGAGGGCGAGCGCCGCTCGCTGCTCTCCGAGATCGGCCGCTTGGAGCAAAGCGCCAACAATGCCGAGGTCGAGCGCGTGCGCATCTCCAAGCGCCGCGAGCAGGCTGCCGAGGCCGTTCGTGCCGCGCGCCCGCGCGTTGACGAGCTCACCCGTTCGCGTGACGAGGCGCGTGCACAGGCAAGCGACCTGGGTCTCCAGATTGCCGAGGCCAACGATGAGCTCGATCGCGTTCGCCGTGACGATTCCGAGGCCGCCGGTAAGCTCGCCGATGCCAAGGTGCGCCTGGCCCAGACGAGCGAGCGCCTGCGTTCGCTGAAGGGCCGCGTGC
The DNA here is from genome assembly GCA_036550635.1 of Collinsella sp. Lineage (GTDB taxonomy): Bacteria > Actinomycetota > Coriobacteriia > Coriobacteriales > Coriobacteriaceae > Collinsella. Next base: position 7,330 of record JAXKFZ010000365.1, read on the forward strand.
CCGACCTTGAGCATCGTCTTGAGGGCATCGACCGTCGTATCCGCGGAACACGCCAGGCTTCGCGCTCGCTCGAGCTGCTGCGCCTGCGCGTCGACCCTATGCACGAACGCTATTCTGCCCTGTTGGAACGCGCGTCGGATTGGGCAGCGCGCCTGCGTGACCAGGCCTCTCTGGAGGAGGCGGACTCCGCTTCGCTCAAGAAGACCATCGAGGATGCCAAGGCAGAGGTTGCCCGCGCTAAGGAGCGAGTCGATACCGCCTCCGCCGCGCAAAACGAGTTCAAGGTCGCGCGTGGCAAGCTCGAGGTGCAGGTCGAGGCTGCCATCAAGGCCATTACCGCCGATGGCACGACGGTGCTCGAGGAAGCGCTCATGCTTCCGGTGCCCACGGACCGCGATGCCGCCGAGCGCGAACTCAACCAGCTTGTGCGCCAGATCAACAACCTTGGTCCCGTTAACCAAGTTGCCATGGAGGAGTACGAGCAGCTCAAGCGCCGCGCCGACTACATCGAGGAGCAGCTGGCCGATCTGGAGAGCGCGCGCAAGGCGCTCACCAAGATCACGGTGGCCATTGATCGCAAGATGCGGAAGGCCTTCCTGGTGACGTTTGAGAAGGTCGACGCGAACTTCCGCGAGATCTTCGCTATGCTCTTCCCGGGCGGCCAGGCTCATCTGGAGATGACCGATCCCGAGCATCCTGCCGAGACGGGTATCGAGGTCGTGGCGCAGCCGCGCGGCAAGCGCATCACCAAGATGATGCTCATGTCGGGCGGCGAGAAGAGTCTGACGGCGCTCGCCCTGCTTTTTGCCGTGTACCGCACACGTACGGTTCCGTTCTATGTGCTGGACGAGGTCGAGGCGGCGCTTGATGACGCTAACCTGTCCAAGCTCATCGGAGCCCTCGATGTGCTGCGTTCCGATACGCAGCTCTTGGTTATCTCGCATCAGCGCCGTACTATGGAGGACGCTGACGTCCTCTATGGCGTCTCGATGCAAGCCGACGGCGTCAGTCGCGTCGTCTCGCAAAAACTCGATCGCGAAACCGGAAAGGTCGTGAATGCATAATGGGATTCTTCGATGCTCTCTCGCGCGGACTTGAGCGCAGCCGCGAGGCCCTCAACGAGGTCTTCTACTTTGGCGGTGAGGTCGACGAGGATTTTTGGGAGGACCTGGAGGACACCCTCGTAATGGGTGACATGGGCGCCGAGGTCGCTATCAAGGTCTCCGATGACCTGCGCGATGCCGCGGCCAAGAAGAACCTCAAGACCGCTCCGCAGCTTCGCCGCGCCCTGGCCGAGCAGCTTGAGCAGCACTTTGTGCCCATCGAGCGAGATCCGTTCTCCGATACGCCGAGCTGCGTGCTGTTTGTGGGCATTAACGGTGCCGGCAAGACCACGACGGTCGGTAAGATCGCGAGCGCCATGGCTGCCCGCGGCAAGAACGTGGTGATCGGTTCGGCCGACACCTTCCGCGCCGCCGCCATCGAGCAGCTCGATGTGTGGGGGCAGCGTGCCGGCGTACCGGTTATCAAGCGTGACCGCGGCTCCGATCCGGCGAGCGTGTGCTATGACGTGCTCGACGAGGCCGATAAGCGCGGCAGTGACCTGGTGCTCATCGATACCGCCGGCCGTCTGCACACGAGCCCTGAGCTCATGCGCGAGCTTGCCAAGGTGGTCAATGTGACCCGTAAGCGCGCCGCCAATATGGCCGCCGGTCCCATGCCGGTTTCGGTCGTGCTTGTGATCGACGCCGCGACGGGTCAAAACGGTCTGAACCAGGCGCTCGAGTTTAACGAGGCGCTGGGCCTGGACGGTATTATCATGACTAAGCTCGACGGCACGGCTAAGGGCGGTATCGCCATGGCCGTGGCCGAGAAACTCAAGCTCCCGATCCTGCGCGTGGGCGTGGGCGAGCAGGTCGATGACCTGCAGGAGTTCAATGCCAAAGATTTCTGCCGCGCCCTGGTGGGCGAGTCCAATTAAGGAGTGACTAGTGTTTGATTCCCTGAGCGATCGCCTCAACGACACATTTGACCGCCTGCGCGGCAAGGGCAAGCTGACCGAGGCCGATATTACTTCGGCCATGCGCGATATTCGCATGGCACTGCTCGAGGCCGACGTTAACTTTAAGGTCGTCAAGGAGTTCGTCGCCAAGACCAAGGAGCGCTGCATGACCGCTGAGGTCATGGAGTCGCTGTCGCCGGCGCAAAACGTCGTCAAGATCGTGCTCGACGAGCTCACCGAGATGCTTGGCTCAACCGAGAGCAAGCTCGTCTTTAGCAATCGCATTCCCAATGTCATCATGCTCGTGGGCCTGCAGGGCTCCGGTAAGACCACGGCGGCCGTAAAGCTGGCCTACCTGCTCAAGAAGCAGGGTCGCTCGCCGTTGCTCGCCGCGTGCGACGTCTACCGTCCCGCTGCTGCCGACCAGCTGGCCACGCTCGGTGGCGAGATCGGCGTACCGGTCTTCCGCGGCGACGGTGCGCACCCGGTCGATATCGCCAAGGGCGCCATCCAGGAGGCCGTCGACCACCTGCGCGACGTGGTCATCGTCGATACCGCCGGACGTCTTCAGATCGATGAGCAGATGATGCAGGAGGCCGTGGACATCAAGAAGGCCGTTAAGCCCGATCAGGTGCTGATGGTCGTCGATGCCATGACCGGCCAGGATATCGTCAACGTCGTCTCGACCTTTGCCGAGCGCACCGACTTTGACGGAGTGATCATCTCCAAGCTCGACGGCGATGCCCGTGGCGGCGGCGCGCTTTCCGTGCGCCAGGTGACCGGCAAGCCCATCAAGTTCGTGAGCATGGGCGAGAAGCCCGATTCGCTGGAGCCGTTCTATCCCGATCGTATGGCCAAGCGCATTCTGGGTATGGGCGACGTTGTCGGCATTATTGAGAAGGCCCAGGAGGCGGCCGACGCCGAGCAGCTCGAGGCTGCCGAGCGCATGCTGCGCGAGGGCTTCACCATGAATGACATGCTCGACCAGATGAAGGCCGTCAAGAAGATGGGCGGCATGAAGGGCATCCTGGGCATGCTCCCCGGCGGCCAGCGTGCGCTCAACCAGATGGGCGGCAACCTGGACGAGGGCATCTTCGACAAGAACGAGGCCATCATCATGTCGATGACCAAGGAGGAGCGCCTTCGCCCCTCCATCATCAACGGTCAGCGCCGTGCCCGCATTGCCAAGGGCGCCGGCGTGACCCCCACCGAGGTCAATAGCCTTATGAAGCAGTGGGGCGAGATGAACAAGATGATGGGCCGCATGCGCACGATGGCCAATCAGGCGCAGGCCGGCGGCAAGAAGGGCAAGAAGGGTAAGAAGGGCAAAAAGATGCGCATGCCCAATATTCCCGGTCTGGATGCCATGGGGCTGGGCGGCATGGGCGGCCTGGGAACGGGCGGCCCCAAGTCCGATATGGACCTGCTGCGCCAGATGGAAGCGCAGATGCGTAATAAGAAATAGAGCTCTAATTCCAGTTTGATATGGCAAAGGCCACTCGGAAGCTACCGGGTGGCCTTTGTTGTTGGCTTTGATTGTTGGGTTGCGTTCAGCGTCGCGCCCCGAGCTCGCGGTGTCGTGCCGTTAGTGGCAGCCACAGCCCTCGTGGCCCTCGTGCTCGTGATGGTCGTGGCAGCTGCAGGACTCGCCGTGTTCGTGGGCGTGGCCGTGGTCATGGCCGTGGCAGCCGCATGTGGCCTCGCCGTTCTGTGCGAGCGTGCCGGCAATAAGGGCTTCGACGCAAGCGTCGCAGCTGCCCTGGGCACCTGCGTATACCGTGATGCCGGCTTGGGCAAGCGCGTTGATGGCGCCACCGCCGATGCCGCCGCAGATGAGCGTGTCCACACCGCCGTTGGCGAGCAGGCCCGCCAGGGCGCCGTGGCCGGTGCCGCCGGTGCCCACGACCTGCTCGTTGAGCACCTTGCCGTCCTGAATGTCGTAGATCTTGAACTGCTCGCTGCGGCCAAAGTGCATAAAGATGTTGCCGTTGTCGTACGTCGTTGCCACCCTCATGGTGCCGACCTCCTTTGCTGGCCATGCGGCCGTCGTCGAGGCGATGGGGGAGTACGCGAAATTGCCGCCCTCGATGACGAGCGCTCGTCCGTTGACCAGCGCATCGGCCACCTTGCGATGCGCGCGGCTGCAAATGGCCGCCACCGTTGCACGGGCGATGCCCATCTGCTGGGCGACCGCCTCTTGGTTGAGACCTTCCAGGTCGCACAGGCGCAGCACCTCAAGCTCGTCGACGGTCATGTCGATGGCATCACCGCTGGCCAGGCCATCGGGGGTGAAGCCGCGGTATTCGGGGATGATCCCGACGCGGCGCAGTTTTTCGCGTCTTCCTGCCATGCACACTCCTTATCTGACATATGTCAACAATAGGATAACGCGTTAGTCGTTGGGCGCAAGGCATTTCTGGCATATGTCAGAAAAAGGCTAAGATGCCTCGTTGCCGCTTGCGGAGCCGCGCTGCCGTGCATTGCGTGTGCCGGACTAAGTGTCCAATTCGACACTTGCGCGCCTGGGCTACAATAAATCTCGCTTATAGGCGACTGACAGGAGGGTCAATGAGCAAAGCTGATCAGCAGTTTGTAACCATGTGCCGCGATATCTTGGATCATGGCACCACCACCGAGGGCCAAAAGGTCCGTCCGGTGTGGGAGGACGGCACCCCTGCCTATACCATTAAAAACTTTGGTGTCACGGCGCGCTATGATCTGCGCGAGGAGTTCCCCGCGCTCACCCTGCGTCGTACGGCGCTTAAGTCTGCCATGGACGAGATTCTGTGGATCTATCAAAAGAAGTCCAATAACGTGCATGATCTCAACAGCCATATCTGGGATGAGTGGGCCGATGAGACCGGTTCCATCGGTAAAGCCTACGGCTATCAGATTGGTCAGAAGAGCCATTACGCCGAGGGCGACTTCGACCAGATGGACCGTGTGCTGTACGACCTTAAGCACACGCCGTATAGTCGCCGCATTATGACCAATACGTACGTGTTTAGCGATCTGTCCGAGATGCACCTTTATCCGTGCGCCTATAGCGTGACCTATAACGTGACGCAGCGTCCTCAGGACGACAAGCCGACGCTCAACATGATTCTCAACCAGCGCAGCCAGGACATTTTGGCCGCGAACAACTGGAACGTGTGCCAGTACGCCATTTTGCTGATGATGGTCGCGCAGTCGGTCGATATGATTCCCGGTGAGCTGTTGCACGTGATCGCCGACGCCCATATCTATGATCGTCATGTCGATATCGTCCGCGAGCTTATCGAGCGTCCGCAGTTTGCGGCACCCAAGGTAACGCTCAACCCCGATGTGCATGACTTCTATGCGTTTACGACCGATGACCTGATCGTCGAGGGCTATGAGCACGGCCCGCAGGTCAAGAACATTCCCATTGCGGTGTAGGTGGTGCTCATGACGTGTAAGCTATCTGCTATCGTCGCCGTGTGTGACGATTGGGGCATTGGGTGCGAGGGCGACATGGTGGTGTCCAATCGCGCCGATATGCGCCATTTTGTGGCCTGCACCAAGGGCTGCCCGGTTATCATAGGACGCAAGACCCTGCTGAGTTTTCCCGGCGGGCGTCCGCTCAAGAACCGCCGCAATATCGTGCTCACCCGCGACGAGAGCTTTGCCCCCGAGGGCGTCGACGTGGTGCATAGTATCGACGAGGCGCTCGCCGCGGTTGCCGATGAGCCCGTTGCCTGGGTGATCGGTGGCGGCGATGTCTATCGGCATTTTTTGCCGTATTGCGTCGAGGCCGAGGTCACGCATAACCACTGCGTCCATGTCGTGGATACGTACTTTCCCGATTTGGAAGCCGATCCTGCGTGGGAGATTGCGCAGCGTAGCGGGGTCGCGACGATTGCCGCCGGTGAGGGTGACGAGGGCGTCGATTATGAGTTCGTGACGTATCGTCGCATCGAGGCGTAAATCGTCTGGCGTGAACGGTATCATCGGGTTGATTGAATGCATGGGGCGGCGCTTAGCGTCGCCTCGTTTGGTATAGATGTGCTGTAAAGAAGGGTGCGGGCTGGCTGCTATGACTGATGCCGTTGAGGTTCTGCGAATTGATTCGCTCGAGGACGAGCGGCTCGATGCCTACGTGCGACTGACCGAGCGTGAGCTTCGCTGCGTGCTGGAGCCGCAGAAGGGCATTTTTATCGCTGAGAGTGCCAAGGTCATCGAGCGTGCGGTTCGCGCCGGATATGAGCCGGTGAGCTTTCTTCTGGGCGAGCGCTGGCTCGACCAGATGATGCCGCTGTTTGACCAGCTTGTCGTGCGCGAGGGAGCGGGTCCGGTTCCCGTGTTCGTGGCCTCCATGGAACTCATGGAGCAGTTGACGGGCTTTAACGTGACGCGCGGCGCGCTGGCGGCGTTCCGTCGCCCGCGTCAGATTCCGGTTGATGAGTTCTTGGGCGGCGTTGTCGAGGCGGCGGGGGGTCGTCCGGTGCGCGTGTGCGTGCTTGAGGGTATTGTCGATCACACCAATGTTGGCGCGATTTTCCGCTCGGCTGCCGCATTGAACGTTGACGGTATTTTGGTCAGCCCGACGTGCTGCGATCCACTGTATCGTCGCTCGGCCCGCGTGAGCATGGGCACCGTGTTTCAGGTGCCGTGGACGCGCATTGGCAGCGAGGCTCGTGTGTGGCCGCATGATGGTCTGAGCGCGTTGCACGATGCCGGTTTTTCGTGTGCCGCTATGGCGTTGACGGACGACTCTGTTTCGCTTGATGATCCTGTACTGCGGAAGATTGATCGCTTGGCGATTTTTATGGGCACCGAGGGTGCCGGCTTGGGCGCCAAGACCATTGCCGGCTGTGACCACGCGGTGCGCATTCCGATGGCGCACGGGGTCGATTCGCTCAACGTGGCCGCGGCGAGCGCCGTCGCCTTTTGGCAGCTGTGCCCGCACGTGAGCAATGAGTATCACTACCAGCCGGGTTTGTATCACTAGGCAGATATTTTGCACTGGGCTCTGATTCGGGGTGTTTCGGTCGACGCCGGTCGGTGCTAAGCTGGTATTTGCTTTGGTCTTAAATTGCCGTTTTGTTGTTTAACATACGTTGGCGGGGAGGGCGTGTGGCTAAGAAATCTACGGCTATCGATGTAACGCAGGGTGTCATTTGGCAACAGCTGCTGTCGCTGTGCGTTCCCATCTTTTTTAGTTCGTTTTTTCAGCAGGCCTACACGCTTATCGGTACGTATATCGTTGGCCAGTTTGGCGGCAAGCTCGCGCTGGGTGGCATTCAAGCCACGATGGTGCTCACCGAGCTCTGCATTGGCTTTTGCGTTGGCGTCGGCGCCGGCTGCGCGGTCATTACCGGTCAGTATTTTGGCCAGCACGATGATGAGCGACTGAGTCGTTCGGTCCATACAGCCATGACGCTCGCGCTGGTGGGCGGTATCGCTTTCTCGATTCTTGGCATAGTGTTCGTTGAGCCCATGCTGGTGCTTATGAACACGCCGCATGAACTATTGGCCGAGGGCGTGGCCTATGCTCGTTGTTATTTTGCCGCGATGGTTGCGGCACTGCTGCTGAATATGGGAACCGCACTGCTGCGTGCCGTGGGCGACACGCGCGGCCCCGCCGTGATCATTGCCTCTGGCTGCCTGGTTAACGTGGTGCTGGATATCATTTTTGTCGCTGTGTTGCATATGGAGGCGCTGGGCTGCGGCATCGCGGTGGCGCTGACCATTTGCTCCAATGCAACGATGATCGTGTTGCGCATGATGCGCGCTCCGGGTGCATGGCGTCTTTCGCCGTCTAAGCTCGGTATCGATCGCGGTATTTGCAAGAGTATGATCTCGTGTGGTCTGCCACTCGGTTTTCAATCGGCTGCCTATTCGATCTCGAACGTGCTGATCCAGGTGTCGGTTAATTCGTTTGGCGCCGATGTCACGACTGCTTGGGGTCTATCTGGGCGCCTGGATGGCATTATCTGGATGGTGACCGAGGCGCTCGGCGTATCGATCACTACGTTCTCGGCGCAGAACTTTGGCGCGCGCAACTACGAGCGCATGCGCAAGGGCTACCATACGTCGCTCGTGCTGTCGTTTATGCTCATTGGTGGCCTGTCTGCCGTGCTGCTGGTGTTCTCGGG
>JAXKFZ010000366.1:0-4627 GCA_036550635.1 Collinsella sp.
AAGGATATTTAGGCGCTCCAGCTTCGTTTGTTTGTCCGGCGCGCCGCGCATTGCCCGGGGCGTCAACGAGAAAGCCCGATCTATCGTACGGTCGACCAGCGTCTCGTCGAGATTGTCCGCGCCCGCACCCGCCACCGCGTCCCGATCGCTCGGAGTCGCTCGACCGTATGACGCCAATGTGAGCACCTCGGTCGATGAAAGCGGCACATCTTTGTCATCGATGCGCTTGTAGCTGCCGCCCTGGGCGCCCCGCTCTATGACATAGCAGGGCTTGCTCGACGGATCGAGCTCCTCAATCGTAATGACGAGAACGATGACGCCCTGAAGCTCCACTCGCTCGATCGTGTATTTAGGCGGATTGGCCAGCTTTCCTCGACCGCCCGCATCACCCATGCCTGACACAAATTGGTTGAGCACTTTCTCGGTCTCAAAGTTCTCAACCGGGACAAAACCTGCGCGCTCACTCACTCCGAGCACGATGATTCCGCCGGCAGTGTTCGCGAATGCGCTCACCGTTTCCCACACATCGCGGGAAAGCGTCGTGGCGCTCTCCTTGACCTCGACGTTAAGATCGTCCGAGCCCATGCGCCTTAAAGACTCGAGCAGACCGGTCAGCTCGTTTTCGTTCATCTGCATGTCCTTTCGCTCGGCCCGGCGGAGAATGCCGCGAATAGATTTCCTTCGTCTCTCAGTTATCTCTCGTAATTATCTCTCGTCTTTCTGCTATCTCTCATATTAGAGATAAGTGAGAGATGAAAGATAAGATGTCTGCCATCTGTTTCATTTAAACATGTTTTTGCTGGTAGAACAATCAGTATTGAGACAATACCATGATTGCTTGTCTCTTTGCTAATCAGTTATCTCTCATATTTATCTCTCGTCTTTCTGCTATCTCTCGTATTAGTGACGAATGAGAGATGAGAGATACGTGGGTGATGGGCGAGCGTGGATTTTTGGACGGTCGGAAAGTCCCTCAAACAAAAAACGGGGCCGGCCTTACGCCGAACCCCGTTTTCAAACGGTCAGTTAGTTATCCAACGCGCGAGCATAGCAGTCAACATTACGCCGCCGCGAACACTCCCAAGCCCGTTCCGATGATGCAGATCGCGAAGATGCCAATAATAATCCAAATGGTCTTGACACCCTTTTTATAGAGGGCAACGCAAGCGAACGTTGCCAGCAAGGGCAGCAGACCGGGGAAGATTGAATCGAACAGATCCTGCAGGACAATCTCCGAACCACCCACGTCAAAGGTCAAAGCCGTGGACAGCGAGACCTGTGCCGCAATCATCGCGCCAATGACGGTCATTCCGAGAACGCCGGCAGCATGCGTCATGCGAGACATAAGGTTGTTCTCTTCGGACTGCTGCAGGAACTTGGTTCCCAGGTCGTAACCCAGATGGGCTGCGACGATACGCGTTGCAAAGTTAATCACGGAGTAGATGAGCGCGTACACGATGGGGCCGAGCGGGTTGCCCGTCGACGCGATGCCAATACCAATGCCGGCGGCGACCACGCGGAACGTACCCCAGTAGAACGAATCGCCGATGCCGGAAAGCGGTCCCATGAGGCCGACCTTCATGGCGTTAATCGAGGACGTGTCGAAGTTCTTATCGGCAGCCGCCTGCTCTTCCATCGAAACCGTCAGACCGGCTACAAACGGAAGCACATGAGGCGTGATGTTAAAGAACTCGGTATGGCGATCGAGCGCCGCATAGTAATCGTCGTCGTTGGGATAGATCTTTCGCAAGGGCTTCTGAATGGTGTACATGAAGCCCATTGCCATCATCTTGTCGTACGACTGCGAGCACTGGCTCGTAAACTGGCGAAGGAACATGCTCCGATACATATCGGGGCTCATAATCGCGTCCTTCTTGGCCTCTTTGAGATCGGTGTTCTGGGTAGCCATTAGAAGTCCTCCTCTTCATCTGCAGCAACCGTCTGCGGACCGGACGAGCCCTCGCGGAAGGCCAGGAGCAGCGCGACGCAAATGGCAGCTGCGGCGACGCCGATAACGTCCATCTTGAGGTAAATGACCATAATGAATCCCAGGAACAGCCAAGGAAGCAGCTTGTTATCGCCCATGGTCCTAATAAGAAGTGCGAAGCCGATGCAGACCATGACGCCGGATGCAACGTTGAGGCCGTCCATCACAAACTGCGGAATCGCGTTGAGCGCATTGTTGATGAGGTCGGCACCAAAGAACAGCGAGCAAAACACCAGCAGTGCAGACGGAATGCCAATCGACAGCGGCACGATGGTCAGATGGTACAGGTTCGCCTTGGCAAGATCGCGATTTGCCAGAGCGGTCTCAATCTTCTTGCAGGCAAAGGCACCCGGAACGGCGTAGCAGAAGTTGCGCCACACCTGAAGGAAGACGGAGACGGGAAGGGCGAGTGCGACGGCAGTTGCCGTGCCCGTACCCGTAATGACGGCAAACGCGCAGCCAAGCACGCCGGAAGCATAGACCTCAGGAGGAACCGCCGCACCGACCATGATGGCGCCCATGAACATGGACTCCAAAGCAGCGCCGACGATAACGCCCTGCTGGACATCGCCAAGGATCAAGCCAACGAACAGGCTCGTAAACAGCGGACGACCAAGCATCGTAATGCCAAATAATTGCTCGTCCATGGACGCAATAAATGCGACCAGTGCAACTAGAAGATACTGGACAACCATTTCGATCAACCCCAGAAACAGGTCTGCAGGCGAGGCATTCTGCGCAGCTCGCCTGCAGACAACCGCAGCAATTTGAGAGGATTAGTAGTTCATCTGGTGATAGTAACGACGCGTGGTGAGCGGGTGGTTACGGACGTGCTCGAGATGGCAGCTCAGACGCTCGGTGATGGTGTAGGTGACCATCGGGGAGACGATCTTGCGGAACTCGGGGTCGCTGAACGGCAGCTCGACCTCGGCGGTGTCGAACTTGTTCACGCGGACATGGACGCCCTTCTCGTCGGCGAGCATGTGAGTGAAGTTGTCCACGCGGTCCATGAGCTTACGGGTGTCGTCCTCGCCGTAGAGCATGATGAGGCTCGTGCCCTCCTCGCACAGCTCGATGGTGCCGTGGAAGAACTCGGCGGCGTGGATGGACTTGGTCTTGATCCACTGCATCTCCTCGAGGATGCACATGGCGTAGTCGTAGGCCTCACCCCAGAGCATGCCGGAGCCGATCACCATGTGGTAGTCGGTGTCCTTGAAGTCCTCGGCCATGGCGGCGCAGCGCTCGTCCTGAGCGTCCTTGGCCTTGATGAGGTACGGAGCGATGTTGCCGAACTCCTCCATGAAGGTGTCGTACTTGGGGAAAGCGCCGGCGTTCTTGAGGAAGCGGGCGACCAGCGTGATCTGGTAGGTGTAGATGGCCTCGCACAGAACGTCGTCCTCGGCGAAGCTGAAGAACTTGTAATCGGCGTACTCAGTGGCCGGGGTGTTGTCGTTGGAGACATACATCAGCGTGCGGGCGCCCTGCTCCTAGCAGAACTTGGCAGCCTCGATGATCTCGGGGGTGGTGCCGGTGCGGGTGGAGAAGACGCAGACCGAGTCCTTGTTGAAGGTCTTGGGCGGGCAGGCGAGGAACTCAGCGGCAATCTCGCAGTGGACGTCGACGTCGGCCGTGGTGGTCTCGACCCAATACTTCATCGGGAGCGTGTGGGCCCAGGTGCCGCCGCAGCCGATGAAGAAGATGTTGGAATAACCCTGCTCGCAGACCTTGTCCACGGCAGCCTCAATCTGAGGACGGAGAGCGAGGGCATCGCTCACAACCTTCTCGTAACGAGGCTCATCGAAATTGAACATCCCTTACTCCTAACTCACTTAGATGAACCCTTCATTCATCCCATAACGTTATAATACTTTATATAACTAACTATGCAAGTATTATTTTGGTCCTGTTCTCTCATCAAGCCCCTTAAAACAACAATCGGCGTTGTTGGACACAGCGTGCAAGTTCATTGAACGATTCAATATGCATCGTCTCTAGTTAAATGACGTCTTATGCAAATACCTTTAATCCGCTTGGGGCCGACGAATCTTTTGACTGTCCGCAGAAGCTTTCCCGAAATTCCCCATGGATAGACGCACTGGCAATCGCTTCGTTATCTGGCTTATTGCGCATTGCCGGGGCGTCTGGGAGAAAGCGCAATCTACCGCGTGGTCAGCTAGCGTTTCATCGGAATCGACCGCATCCGCGCCAAATACTAAATCGCAATCGTTGGAACTCGTCCGATCATATGGTAGCAATTTCTCGCCTTAAAAATGAGCACGAAATAAGGGGGCGGCTGTTTGCAACTTGCTTTATTCGTAAGTGTTTTTACTGAAAAAACAATCACCAACCAAACAGCACTATTAACAGCACTATTAATTGTTTGGCTCTTTGCTGTACAGCCATCTTTCGTATACGCCTCTCGTCTATCTCTCGTCTCACGGTTGGAGACGAAAGGTGTGCGGGAGTGGATAATTGGACGACATTTGGGCCTGCGACGGATTATTTCGTCCGAAAATCCACGCTCATTTGGCGGGACACGCGGGGCCCATGCCAATCCGCCGGCATCGTCTTCAGTTCGCCGCAGAGCCGCGGCCCCATATGGGTATACTCTCGAGGATTCGACTCGATTCGCCCCCGCTG
>JAXKFZ010000367.1:0-3536 GCA_036550635.1 Collinsella sp.
CAGCTGATGTTGTAGTTGTTGAGGGTCGCGGCCTGGCGGGAGTGATTGGACTCGACGTACTCGCTAATGGACTTGTCGTAGCCCTCGTTCTCCTTGAGCTTGCGGTAGCTCTCCATGATGGGCGAGCCGTAGCAGTCGGTGCCCGAGGTGAAGATGACGTTCTCGCGGCCCAGGCGGTCGCGCAGGAAGCGGGCGAAGAAGTCGGCCGGGACAAAGACACCGCCGACGTGGCCAAAGTGAAGGCCCTTGTTGCCGTAGGGCTCGCCGGCGGTAACGATGGCGCGGCGAGGCCAGCTGGGACGGTCGTTCATGGAGTATTTGGATGCCATGGGACTCCTTCGCATATGGTGAGAGCGCGGCCGGGCACAAGGCCTGGCGACGCGGTGGTCAATTCGTGCATATCGTTCGACATTATCGCACATGCGGACGGGTGCGTGGCAGGGGCGCTATCCTAAGATGCTATGAATGAGATTTCCAACATACATGCGTTTGAGGACGAGGTTTTTCTACACGCTTGCTTCGTGTGGGGGATGGCCGTGATCGCGGTGTTTGCCGTGTGCCTGGTGCCGGTGTTTATGCTGCTGGGCGGGCCTGCAGACTTGGATGCGGCTGACGCGGGCGGCTGGATGGCTGTCGTGGGCTGGATAGTCGGCTTGGCTGCGGTCTCAATGGCGTCGTTTGCCGTGCACGAGCTGGTGCATGCGGTGTTTTTTAAGCTGCTGGCTCCTGCGGGCGCGCGCGTGACCTTTGGGGCGAACCTCGAGACGGCGATGATCTATGCCTGCGCCGAGGGCGTTGTGTATTCGCGCCGGCGGTACGTGGCGGTTTGCCTGGCGCCGACGGTTGTTGTGACGACAGCATTTGCCCTGGGGTTTGCGTTCTCGGACTATCCGCTGCTGTGCTACCTGGCGGCTGGTCTGCACTTGTCGGGCTGCGTGGGCGATTGGTATTACGTGCGGACCATCCTGCGCGACCGCCGCATTGTCGCCTGCGAGGATACGTCCTTTGGCGTGCGCTTTTTTGGGTGAGGAGATGTCGATGAAGTCGTTGTTGCTGCATGCGTGCTGCGCACCATGCTCGCTTGAGCCGGTTCGCCTGCTGCGCGAGGAGGGGTTTGAGCCCACGATTTGCTGGACCAACCCTAATATTCAACCTCACGATGAATGGCAGCGGCGTTTGGACGAGCTGCGCCGATGGTGTGCCGATGGCGACATCGAGCTCATCGAGGCCGGGGAGGACCGCGAACGCTGGGAGGCCGGCGTGGCCCCGCTGGGTGCCGATCGTCCCCGTCGCTGTCGCGCGTGCTATGCCTTGCGCTTGGCCGAGGCATGCCGCGTTGCCCAGGAGCGCGGGTTTGAATACGTGGGCACGACGCTCGCCGTCTCTCCGTATCAGTTGTTCGACACCTGCAATGACGTGCTCGAGCGTTTGGCTGCCGCCCGCGGTCTCACTCCGGTGATTCGCGATTTTCGCCCGTATTATCCCGAGGCCACGCGCCGTTCGCGCGAACTGGGCATGTATCGACAGAACTACTGCGGCTGCCGCTTTTCTGCTGTCGAGGCGGCCATGGACCGCGCTCGCATTCGCGACGAGCGCAAGGCTGCCAAAAAGTAGTTCGTTTGGGACGTCAGCCTGCTAGGATGTAGAGCGGACTTTAGCTATATAAGGAGTATCAGACGTGTCTATGCGTACCGATGATTTTGACTACAACCTTCCTGAGGAACTGATTGCCCAGGCTCCTGCCGAGCCGCGCGACTCCTGCCGCCTGCTGGTGGTGGATCGCAAAGGCTCCCAGGCGGGGAAGCCGCTGGAGCACGGCGGTACTGTTGAGCACCGCATCTTCCGCGACATCATCGACTATATCGAGCCGGGCGACGTGCTCGTCATCAACCAGACGCGCGTGATGCCGGCCCGCCTGATCGGTCGCAAAGCCGGCTCGGGTGGCGTGGTCGAGACGCTGCTGCTCAAGCGCCGTGAGGATGTGGATCCGCTCGGCCATGTGTGGGAGTGCCTGGTCAAGCCGGGCAAGCGCCTGAAGCCCGGTGCTCAGATTGAGTATCGCGCCGGTGGCGCCCATGCGCCCGAGGGGGCTCCCGTGGTGCTGACGGCCGAGGTCATCGACTTTGTCACCGATAGCCGCGGTGGCCGTCTGGTGCGCTTTGAGCCGGCCGGTTGCAATGCCGCCGGCGACCCGCGCACGCTCGACGAGGCCATCCATGCTGCCGGCCACGTGCCGCTGCCGCCCTACATTACCGATTACGAGGGCGACCCCGAGAAGTACCAGACCGTCTACGCCATGAAGGAAGAGCACTCGGCTGCCGCTCCCACGGCGGGTCTGCACTTTACGCCCGAGCTTATGGCTGCCATCGAGGCCAAGGGTGCCAAGTTTGCCGCCGTCGAACTCGAGGTGGGCATCGATACCTTCCGTCTGGTGGAGGAGGACGATCCCACGCAGCATGTGATGCACACCGAGCGCTACCACGTGTCGCAGGAGGTTGTCGACGCCGTGCATAAGGCGAAGGCCGAGGGCCATCGTGTGATTGCTGTCGGTACCACGGCGGTGCGCTCGCTCGAGAGCGCGTTTGACGCCGATGCTCCGGTGTCCGATCCGGCTGTGACGGCGCGCTATTTTGAGGGCCGCGAGGACGGGGCGGATACGCTCGGCCGCGGTGACATCGTGGTGCGCGAGAACGCGACGACGCAGCTCTACCTCATGCCCGGCTCGACCTATCACGTGGTCGACGCGCTGATCACGAACTTCCACGTGCCGCGCTCTACGCTCATGATGCTCGTGAGCGCACTTGCCACTCGCGACCAGATCATGGATGCCTACGCCGCCGCCATCGAGGAGCGCTACCGCTTCTTCAGCTTTGGCGACGCGATGCTCATTTGTTAGTTACGCGGTTCTACGAACCGCGTAACTGCTCGACGCTGCGCGGGCCGCATTTGGACAATCTGACGTTCAACTTCAAGGGCGCGACCAGAAGGTCAGCGCCCTTTCGTTTCACGTCACCTTGTCTCAAATGCGGCCCGCTCGCTCATATGACCCAATCCGCTGTCAAGAGCCACAATGGCCCCGCCGACCGCTTGCAATCGGTCGGCGGGGCCTGCCGTTGAACCCGTCCCGGTCCGCCCCCGGCATGTCGTCGACGCCTTCGGCTCAGTCTCATATCCGCGGATACCGCTCCGGCGGCCCGCAATCCTCTCCTTCGGCGGGGCTCCCCAAGTCTGTCGACGCGGATGCGGCGGCCGCCGCGCGCACAGCGAGAACGGGGGTGTCCCCGAAGGCTGCCCGGCTCGCCGGGACGGGGGCTATGTCTATTCGCCGGCCTCCCGGCACATCGCGCCGAGGGCCCACAGCCACCTCACGAGCTCGGCGGCGGTGGCGGCGTTCGCCTTCCCCATCTCGGACATCGAGGTCTTCCACACGGACCGCGGCAGCGAGTTCGACAACGCCGAGATCGACCTGATGCTCGAGGCCTTCGGCATTGAGAGGTCGCTGTCGGCCAAGGGCTGCCCCTACGACAACGCCGTCG
>JAXKFZ010000368.1:0-5087 GCA_036550635.1 Collinsella sp.
ATAAGCAGCGACAGAACAGGGCTGCCAGAGGCGTTAGTAGACAAATGTGCTCCTTAGGAAATACCTGTCGTTTCATGGTATCAAAGGGTCAGCGCGCCAGCGGGCGTTTATATAATCTATGGAGCCTCTTGCGGGCAAAGCGGCCCCACGTCATGCGGCGGGCCCATGGCAGGTTCCTGCGTTTTATTCAAAGCTTGCCGTCAAGGTGCGCCGAGCCTTTACAATAGGACAGTCTCAAGGACGTATTCGATAGCTTCCGCGCAGCACTCGCCCGCCGCGCGTGAAAGGATATATTGCCCCATGCCTTCAACCCTTCCCGCTCCCATCGATAAGCTCGCCATTGTCGTCGTTACGTACAAGCGCCAGGAACTCCTGGCCAACTTGTTCGACTCCATGACCGGGCTCACGGCAACGCCCTGGCGCATCGTGATTGTCGATAACGAGAATTCGCGCGAGACCGAGGCCATGTGCACCGCATTCAACGAGCGCCTGGCTAACCTGTGGGGCATCGACACCGAGCAGCCTGACGCGCAGGGCGGCACCGACCGTGTCATCTACGCACCACAGCTCGAAAACGGCGGCGGTGCAGGTGGCTTCTCCGCCGGCACCAAATGCGCCTACGACCTGGGCGCCCAGTGGTTCTGGGTGATGGACGACGACGTGCTCGTCATCCCCGAAGGCATCGAGCGCTTGGCCAAGTGGACCGACCGCTACGATGTTATCCAGGGTTCGCGCCTGGACTTTGACGGCGGCGCCTTCTTTTGGCAGTACCAGCTCATCCTTTCACTTGGCATCCCTAACCCCATCGCTAAGTGGGATCTGGGTCCCAAGGGCTACCGCACCATGAACCAGCTGTGCTTTGAGGGCGGCATGTTCTCGCGCCGCGTGGTCGACAAGATTGGCCTGCCCGATGCGCGCTTCTTTATCTACGGCGACGATGCCTGCTACGGCTACGTGGCCAGCCAACACTTCCCCGCCGCCGTTGTTGCCGACGTGGTGCTCAAGCGCGCCCGCGCCGTCTCTAACTGGGATATCGCCGGCAAGCGCCAGCTCAACTCCACGAGCGACACCAACCGCTACTACATCATGCGCAACCGAGGCTTCCTCGCTCGCTATATGCAGATCTACGGTGACTACCACCCCATGCTGTTCCGCCTGGGCAATGCCGCGACCTTCTGCAAGGAATTCATTCGCCTGGCCGCGGTCGACAAGTGCTTTAAGACCGGCATTCCGGCGCTGCGCCGAGGCATGAAGGACGCCCGCAAGATCATCAAGGATCCCAACTGGAAGCCCATGCCGCCCATGAAGGACACCGAGTAACGGAAGCCGGAAACACCTCGGCGCTTAAAGCCGCTGGCACACCGTAGCCACATGCTGCCCATCAAAACCGAACCCCCAGCGCATGCGACCCACGCCGGGGCGTGGTACACGGATTTCGTCGATGCCGTCGCGCTCTATGTCGAGTAGCGACTGCACGGCCAGCAATTCCAACCCCAGCGCATCCACATCGGGGTCATACATCATGTTGATCGTTATCAGCGGACGTTCATCGAGCATACCGATCGTATCGGCTATGTCAAACACGGCGCCCGTAGGAAAAACCTGGATGTCCCAGCGATCCGCGCCACACTTTCGCCTCGAAGCAGGATTGGCATAGCCCGGCAATCCAAAGCAGAGTCCTTGCAAGAGTAGGTGATATGGCAGCGGTGTATCTGGGTCGGTCGCACCGATTCCCGCATCTCCCAAGATGCGGCTTAGCGCCCGCCTCACGGTATCCTCGTTCCCATGGCACAGCCCGTCGCGAAACGCATCGACGTCTCGAATGTCTTCTGCGGCGCACTCAAACCACTCAATAATCACTAGACGCAAGGCCTGACGAAGCTCGTTATTGGGCAATCGCAAAGCACGGAGGCGATCGCCATGCTCTGGCTCCTCAGTCATATCCGTCGTGAGAAAACCGGACAGATACAGCGCTGTCCACATGCCATCGTCAGGCGAGACATCTGGCTCTGCAGTGCCCAAACAAAGCGGGACCTCAGCGCACCCATGGGCCTCGAGCAAATCGAACAAGTCCGAAAGACGCTCGAGATTCCACCCGGCAACTACCCTACTCAGGCAATCGGCATATCCATACAGATCGGCACGCACAGGCGCCGTGCAGCCTCGGCCCAGAAAACCGATCACACGCTCTGGACTCGAGCAATAGGCCCTGCCAAACCGATACCCCTCGAGCCATTCACGCGCATCATCCAGGTATTCCTCGCGCCCAGCATGATTCAAAAGAGCCTCGACCTCGGCATCCGAAAAACCGGACCATCGGTCACACCACGCCGACAGCGGCGTCGTCAGACAATACGAGCAGCAGTGCAAAGAAAGCGCCGCTACGGCAGGGCCGGGATACTCCCCCATCAGACACGTCAGCCGCAACGAATCGCGCGCAGTGGCAATGGCGTCGAACAGCACGCGATCGAGCAGCTCCGCCGGACCGGCTACGGAAACGTCCCTCGCGCTCGCACGGCGAGACCACGCCGCATCGTACCCATCAACGAGCAATACAACCTGCCCATCGCAGGCCATCTCCAGCAGCTCAATGAGCACACCGAGCACCGAGTCAACCTCATCCTCGCTCGCCGCGCCACGCGCAACGCGTTCGATGTGACGTACCTTGTCTCGAGCTAAATCCGGAGCCTCCAAAAGCGCCAGCAGGCGAGCGCACTCGTCCGAAAGAGCATCGCGCACGACGTCGGCAACATCGGTGCCACGCCTCGCAGCGCCAGAAAAGTCCAGCGATATCACCGGATAGCAAGCGTACTCATCCCGATAGCGCCCGCCGTCCGCATCCCAAATCTGAGCATCGGCAAACAAAAGCTGACCAGCGCGACCGACCGCTGGACGCTCCAGAAAAGCCCTGAGCATCGACAGGTTCATGCTCTTGCCAAAACCCTCGGGTCGACAGCACACCACAACGGACGCGTCGCAGTCCAACACATCGGCAATAAACATGGTCTTGTCGACCAGCGTGCAGCAACCAAGAGCCTCCGCATAGTCGTGCATGCCAATGGGCAAAGCCGCATCGTCGGCACAGCCGATCAAACGCACGCCAAAGCCGGCAGTACAACCATTATTTGCCTGTTCAGACACCAAAACGTTCCCCCTAAATCGCAACACGATACCAATTGTAATGACCGCCTCGCGCGTACCGATGTCACCGCGCGATCATATCGGGAAACGGTAGCAACAAGAGGCGTGAGGGGGCACAACTAATCGTTGTGCAACAAAATGGGGCCCGATGCAACTGCACCGGCCCCCATTGCGAATCTTTAGTTGTCGGGCAACCGAAAGGGACTACTCCTCGGAGTCGTTCTGCCCAGCAGCCTTCTTTTGCTGATCGAGCTTATGCTTGCCACTCACAATAGACGTGGCACCCAGCGTGGCCAAGCTTGCACTGGCAAGGCTCGCCATCACAATCAGATCGCCCGTCTTGGGCATATTGCCGCCAGATGACTTGGTTGTGGTGGTCGTCGTGGTCGTAGTGGTCACCGTTTTGGAGTCATTTTGCTCCTGGACCTGGTTGTCAGCACCGCTCTTGTCGTCGTCTTCGGGCTGTTTCTTTTCGCTCTCGGTCTTGCTCTCGTCCTTCTTCTGAGCAGATTTGTCGTCCTTCTCCTTAGAGCTAGAACCCTTATCGGATTCGGTCTTCTCGGAAGCCTTGTCCTTGGAGTCGCCCTTTGAGGCTTCGGCCTTTTCCGTGGAAACCTGATCAGAGTTGTCCTTGTTCTGGGTCGAGCCGTTATTGACGCCAGCCATCAGCGAAGAGCCCAGCGTAGAACCAAGCTGCACGGAGAAAGAAGGCTTCTTGTCCGTCGAAATAACGGGCGCGTCCGTTGCCGTATTTGAATCGCCCTTGGAAGCGCCGGAATCAGAAACGGCGTCAGAGTTAGAGTTATTGCTAGAACCTGTATCGGCGGAAGAATCGCTCGAACCAGTGGAAGAATTAGAGGAACCAGCGTCGGTCGAACCAGAGGCGGCGCTGTCCGTATTGCCGGTAAAGTTTGAAGACGAATCGCCCGCAGCAGAGCCGTTCGAATCGGAGCCATTCGAGGTAGAGCCGTCGTTGGTAGTGCCACCAGCAGAGCCATTACCGTCAGCATCGGTCGAGGGCGCATCCATCCTGTCATCGTTGGGATCGTCACTCGGGTCGTCATTCGAATCAGGCGTCGGTGCAGGTTCCGGCGCGGGTTCCGGCTGCTCGGGCTGCTCGGGCTTGTTGTCCTTCGCAGCGGCAGCCTCGTCCTCGGCGATATAGACCAGGCAGTCCTTGAGCTCATTGCGGTAGCGGTTCTTCCAGCCCTCGTGGTACTGGGGCTGGCTTGCATACTTGGTCGCCACGTTATTGACCACGCTGTTGGAAAGCGCCGTCACAAACTCGCGGTCGGACATATCGTTGGAAAGATTCGCCCAGCGGAAAAAGTCCCTGCAGCCACCAGTGCCGCACATGTTGGTAATGCTCCACACCATGCCCTTCACGCAATCGGCGCGGCCCGAAATATCAATACCCAGGCCGCTCTTGAGCCACGCCTCGGTCACCGCATAGTACGAGTTGTACGCATACGCATCCTGCAGAGCCGAAAACTCAGCAGGATCGGTGTTATAAGCACCCTGGAAGGCCTCCTGTGCAATACGGCCGAGCTCGGTAAGTTGGTCGTTCTCGTACATGGCATTGCTCGCGTTGGAAATCTCGCTGCCGCGATCAATCGCATCCTTGAGCATGCCGTACTTGGCAGAATCGTAGTTGTAAACCTGCTTCATAAACGGAATGAGCGACCAACGACGGTCGAACTGGTAATAGCCCAGCGCGTTGTAGCCGTCACCATACGAAAATCCCTGGTTATAGTTACCATGGCTCTCATATTTGGTGAAGTACTTCATCTCGGGAGTCACGTTGACAAACGAGACACTGTTAGCGCCAGAATAATTTAGCCAAATATAGTCGGCCGAGATTGACCAATCCCGGCCGACCCATTTTAGCCAACACGCCCGCATCTATGACTTTCCTATCGCATTCCTACATCCCCTCGGGCTGGATC
>JAXKFZ010000369.1:0-2492 GCA_036550635.1 Collinsella sp.
ATGCGCCTGGGTGTGTCGTCCGCCTCCATCAAAAAGGCTATCGAGAAACTCACCGCCAAGGACCAGGACAAGAAGCGTCCGCTCGCCGGCGCCGGTGCTGGTCGTCCCGGTGCGGGCCTGCCGTTCTTTAGCGGCTCGGATGCCTCTCAGCAAAAGGGGAGTGGCACCGATACGCTTAAGCAGTTCGCCACCAACCTCACGCAAAAGGCGCGCGACGGCGAGCTCGATCCCGTGATTGGCCGAGAAAAGGAAGTCCAGCGCATGATGGAGATCCTTTCGCGCCGCACCAAGAACAATCCGCTTATCCTGGGTGACCCCGGCGTGGGCAAGACGGCCATCGTCGAGGGCCTGGCACAGCAGATCGCTGCCGGCAACGTGCCCGAGAACCTTATGAACCAGAACATCTGGACGCTCGACCTGCCGGGTCTGGTCGCGGGCGCCAAGTATCGCGGTGAGTTTGAGGAGCGCCTCAAGAACGTAATCCAGGAGGCCACCGAAGCTGACGACGTCATCCTGTTTATTGACGAGATGCACACCATCATCGGTGCCGGTTCTGCCGAGGGCTCCATCGACGCGAGCTCCATGCTCAAACCCGTGCTCGCGCGCGGTGCCTTTCAGATTATCGGTGCCACCACGGCCGAGGAATTCCGCAAGTACCTCACCAAGGACCCGGCCTTCGAGCGTCGCTTCCAGACCATCGATGTCGAGGAGCCGAGCGTCGAGGACACGGTCAAGATCCTGACCGCACTCAAGCCGCGCTACGAGGAGCATCACCATGTGCGCTATACGCAGGGTGCTATCGAGGCCGCCGCGAACCTTTCCAACCGCTACATCCAGGATCGATTCCTGCCCGATAAGGCCATCGACCTCATCGACGAGGCCGGTGCCCGCGCTCGCATCGCCGCGAATCGTGCGCCCGAGCCGGTGCGCGAGGCCGAGCATCGCATAGAGGAGCTCAAGGCCGCCGCGCAGGAGGCCACCGAGGGCGACGACATGAACAAGGCCGCCGAGATTACCGAGCAGCAGAAGGCCGCCGAGATTGAGCTCGCCGAGGCCAAGGCCGCCTGGACCGCCGAGCTCGACGCCAGCCCGCTCACCATCGACGTGAGTCAGATTGCCGACATCGTGTCCGTGACCTCTGGCGTGCCGGTTTCCTCGCTCACCGAGAGCGAGAGCCGTCGCCTGCTGCAGACCGAAAGCGTGCTCAAGACCCGCATTATCGGCCAGGACGAGGCCGTCGAGGCCGTCGCCAAGGCCGTGCGCCGCAGCCGCTCGCCGCTCAAGGACCCGCGTCGTCCCGGTGGTAGCTTTATCTTCCTTGGTCCCACCGGCACAGGCAAGACCGAGCTCGCCAAGACGCTCGCCGAGTACCTCTTTGGCAGTAAGGACGCGCTCATCAGCTTCGACATGTCGGAGTTCGGCAGCGAGTTCGAGGTCTCCAAGCTCATCGGTAGCCCTCCGGGTTACGTGGGCCACGACGAGGGCGGTCAGCTCACCAAGGCCGTTCGCCGTCATCCGTACTCGGTCGTGCTGTTCGACGAGATCGAGAAGGCGCACCCCGACATCTTCAACATTTTGTTGCAGGTGCTGGAGGAGGGTCGCCTGACTGATAGCCAGGGCAAGACGGTCGACTTCCGCAATACCGTGATCATCATGACGTCCAACGTGGGCGCCCGCGAGATCGCGCAGGATGCGAGCGTTGGCTTTGGCACCACCGGCGAGCAGGGCCTCACCTCGAGTGAGATCAAGGGCCGTGCGATGGGCGAGCTCAAGCGCCTGTTCCGCCCTGAGCTGCTCAACCGTATCGACGACATTGTGGTGTTCCAGAAGCTCTCGGGCGAGAACCTGACCAAGATCGCGCACCTGCTGGTGGACGACCTGCGTCAGCGCCTGATTGCCAACGGCATGAACATCAAGCTCACCGATGCGGCCTATGACAAGATCGTGGCCGAGGGCACCGACCTCACCAATGGTGCGCGTCCGCTGCGCCGCGCCATTCAAAAGCTCATCGAGGACCCGCTGTCCGAGGAGCTTCTGGCCGGCGAGTGGGGCGAGGGCGATACCGTCCTGTGCGACGTGGCCGATGGCAAGTTTGTCTTTAGCCACGGCACGGGCGAGATCCCGGCACCGCGTCCGGCGGGCACACTCGGTGGCGATACCGTCCCGGCGGCACCGCACACCGGCAACGCCTCGCCCGTGAGCGGCGGCGTGACCTCGGGCCCCGGCGGCATGATGC
The DNA here is from genome assembly GCA_036550635.1 of Collinsella sp. Lineage (GTDB taxonomy): Bacteria > Actinomycetota > Coriobacteriia > Coriobacteriales > Coriobacteriaceae > Collinsella. Next base: position 2,237 of record JAXKFZ010000369.1, read on the forward strand.
AAGCCGGTTCCGGCGCGCTGTAGGGCGTGGCGACAATTTGATACGCGCAATCGAGGCGCTCCGGAAAGGGCGCCTCGATTTGTAGAGCTGTGGAAGTTGTGACCGTTGCGCTATACGGTCCACCGTTAGCCGATGATGCGAGGGCGCTCGGCGTTTTCGACTGGTTTATGCACGCAAAGTCTGGGAATATACAAGTCGCATGTCTTACTGTCTAACCAGTTGCGCCAAGGAGGCACCATGGACTACAAGATTACCG
>JAXKFZ010000370.1:0-4159 GCA_036550635.1 Collinsella sp.
CGCGGCCTCACTCGGTCACCTGGAACATGGGAGACGGCGGTCGACGAAACTGGAGAGGAGGTATTACGAGCTCCTGTGCGAATTGAAGGGAGCGCTCCCGCAAACTGCCTATTGACAACTTATAGGAGCGTCGGTTTTAATTTCGCAATGTTCCGTGTGGTCGAGGGTAACCGGTCAAACGTAGTAGATAGGCCAATTTCGTGGCAAGCGAGTCAACTCGGGGCACAGGGCAGCTAAAAAAGCCCCGTCCCAAATTGGCTGCTTTTGAGTTGCGGTGACATACGGACTGTTTGAGGCTTCTGGCTTGTAAAACAGTCCGTATTTCACCGCAACTGATGAGGGGATGGGTTAGCGGAGCAGACCGGCTACTTCGCCGGCTAGGGTGATGGTGCCGGCGGCTACGAAAGGCTCGCCCGCAGCATCGAAGGCAGCGAGGGCCTCGGAAACGCTGGGGTACACGCCTGCGAGCTTATCGGCGTCCACAAGGGCGGCGAGCTCCTCTGCCGGCAGGGCGCGATCGGAATCGGTCTGCGTCACGACCACACGGGGGAACGCCGGAACCAGAACGTCAACGATACCCGCCACGTCCTTATCGGCCAGCGCGGCACACAGCAGCGTGGGGCGATTCTCCACGCACGGATCGATCTCGTCCAGCGCGCTCACAAAGTTCTCGCAGCTCTGAGGGTTATGGCAGGCGTCGATCAGCTTGAGCGGATCAGTTCCCAGTACATCAAAGCGGCCCGGCGTGGGGCAGCCCATAAGCGAAGCATCCAGCGCCTCGTGGTCGAGCTCGCGACCCAGATACCCCTCGCAAAGCATAATCGCGCACGCGGCATTCTGCGGCTGATAGGCCGGCTTGACCATGATCGAAGTGTAGATCGCGCGCGACGTGGTGCAGCTGAACTCCACCGTATCGCCCACGTGTGCCGGAAGTTTGGTCGTCGTATGGCTCACCACGAGCGGCACAATGCCGCACTCGCGACAACGGGCATCCATCACACGCTGAACGCTCGCCTCGTGCGTGCCCTCGCCCAGCACAACCAGGCGTTCGGGCTTAATGACCGCAGCCTTCTCACCCGCAATGGCCTCGAGCGTATCGCCCAAAATACGTGTGTGATCGAGCCCAATGCCGGTAATGGCGACTGCCACGGGATCGGTCGCACTCGTGGCATCCCAACGCCCGCCCATGCCAACCTCGAGCACGGCTACGTCCACGCAAGCCTCGGCAAACACCACCAGTGCGGCAGCCGTCAACAGGTCAAACGGCGTGATGGTATACGCGCGCTCCCCTGCCGCCAAGCGATGAGCATTCACGCGACGCCCCGCCTCAACAGCGGCCGAAACGCCACGGGCAAACGCCTCATCGCTCACGACGCGTCCATTGACTTCCATGCGCTCGGGATAGCGCACCAGCTGCGGCGATGTATACAGCGCGGTCTTGAGCCCCTCACCACGAAGAATGGCAGCCGAAAAACGCGTAGTCGAAGTCTTGCCATTGGTGCCGGCAACCTGAATGCAATCGAAATACTCGTCCGGACGCCCCAGCTCATCGAGCATATCGACAACCGTCTCAAGCAGAGGACCAGCATCCCCAGAAATCCGCCCCGTATCAGCAGCAAGCCCCACAGCCTCACCAAACGAAAGCAACTCAAACGAGAACGGCACCGAATACAACCCAGAACGCTTCGCCATAGCCAAAGTCCCCTCAACATAAAAAGAGGCCCGTAAGCAACAACGAGCCCCTCCCATTCAAAATATCAGCCAAACACCGCTTTGCAGCGACCTCAAGGTCACAGCCAAGTGGCCCTACCAGGCAGCGGACGCCCCCGTAAACGCTATGGGAGCGGTTTGGGGCTTTGCTCGATACAAGTTCCGCACGAGCCGAAGGCCACTTAATGTGGCCTTCGTGCGAGCAGGACTGTTCGCAGTAGCGAGCAATGCCCCAAACCGCGCCCCACAGTCCACCTTACGAGAAGTCAGCAACCTGAGCAGTCAGTGCCGCCAGGATCTCCTTGAGCTCTGCTGCACGGTCCCTCTTCTTCTGGACCACCGCGGGCGCGGCCTTAGCCACAAAGCCCTCGTTGGCGAGCGTCTTCTCGCAGCCGGCGAGCTCCTTCTGGGCCGCGGCGATCTCCTTCTCCAGGCGCGCCTTCTCGGCCGAAAGGTCAACCTTGCCCTCGAGCACCACAAAGACCTCGACACCGCTGTCGACCACGGCGATGCTCGCAGCCGGCTTCTCAACGTCGGTGCCCATGACCAGAGAAGCCGTGTTCGCCAGCGGCTCAATCGTCGAGCGCAGGCTCTCGAGCTTCTCGATGTCCTCGGCACCGGCGCGCACGACCACGTCGAGCTCGGCCTTGGGGCTCAAGCGGTAACGCGAACGCGTGGCGCGGGCGGCGGAAACGACGGCGCGGCACAGCTCAAACGCGCGCTCCGCGTCCTCGTCAACATACTTAGCGTAGTCGGCGGGCTCGGGCCACTTGGCGATCATGAGCGCCTCGGCGCGGTTCACGTTGCCCTCGGCGTCCAGATCGAGCACACTCGCCGGCATGTTGTCCCAGATCTCCTCGGTGACGAACGGCATGAGCGGGTGCATCAGGCGAATGGAGGTGTCGAGCACAAAGATCAGGTTGCGCTGAGCCTGCAGACGGCCCTCGCCCTTCAGGCGGGCCTTGGTGACCTCGACGTACCAGTCGCAGACCTCGTTCCAGAAGAACTGCTGCACGCCGCGGGCCATATCGCCAAAGGTATAGTTCTCAATCCCCTCGGTGACCATCTTCACGGCCTTGGCCAAGCGGCTGAACATCCAAGCGTCGGCCGGCGTCTCCACGACGGGCTCGCCGGGCGTGTAGCCCTCCATGTTCATAAGCAGGAAGCGGCTGGCGTTCCAGATCTTCGTCACAAACGATTTGGCCTGGTCGGTACGCGGGCTGTCGATAAGCTTCTTGGTCTTCTTGTCGATGTTCGCGTCAAACTTGACGTCCTGATTGTTGGTGCACAGCGTGAGCAGGTTGTAACGCATGGCGTCGGCACCGTACATGCCAATGAGGTCCATGGGGTCAACGCCGTTGCCCTTGGACTTGGACATGCGGCTGCCGTCCTTGGCCAGGATCGTCGGGTAGATGACGACGTCCTTAAACGGCACCTCGTCCAGGAAGTACAGCGAGCTCATAACCATGCGGGCGACCCACAGCGCGATGATGTCGCGCGCGGTGACGAGTGCCGTCGTGGGATGATGGCCCTCGAGCAGCTCCGGCTTTTGCGGCCAGCCCTGCGTGGCGAAGGTCCACAGCTGCGAGCTAAACCACGTGTCCAGCACGTTCTCGTCCTGGTGCACGTGATGCCCGCCGCACTTGGGGCACACATCGGTGTCCTCGGTGAGGGCGTCCTCCCAACCGCAGTCCTCGCAGTAGAACACGGGGATGCGGTGGCCCCACCACAGCTGGCGGCTGATGCACCAGTCCTTAAGGTTCTCCATCCAGGTGGTGTAGGTCTGCGTCCAGCGCGCGGGGTGGAAGGTGACCTTGCCGGAGTTGACGGCGTCGAGCGCCGGCCCCTTGAGCTTGTCGACGGCAACGAACCACTGCTCGGACAGCCACGGCTCAAGCGCGGCGTCGCAACGGTAGCAGTGCATGACGGAGTGGTCGTGCTCCTCGACGTGGTCGAGTAGGCCGTGCTCGTCGAACCACTTGATGACGGCCTCGCGGCACTCGTCGCGGTTCATGCCGGTGAACTCGCCGTAGCCTTCGACGACCACCGCGTGCTCGTCGAAGATGTTGATCTGCGGCAGGTCGTGAGCCTGACCCATGGCGTAGTCGTTGGGGTCGTGGGCCGGAGTAATCTTAACGAAGCCGGAACCGAAGTTGGCGTCGACATGCCAATCCTCAAAGATGGGGATCTCTCGGTCGACGATGGGGAGCTTGACGGTCTTGCCCACGAAGGCGGCCTTCTCGGGATCCTTCGGGGAGACTGCGACGCCCGTGTCGCCGAGCATGGTCTCGGGGCGCGTGGTGGCGACAACGATGTAGTCCTGGCCGTTGACCGGCTCGGTCAGCGGGTAGCGCAGGTGCCACAAGTGGCCCTTCTCGTCCTTATACTCGGCCTCGTCGTCCGAGATGGCGGTGGTGCAGTTGGGGCACCAGTTGACGATGCGCTTGCC
>JAXKFZ010000371.1:0-8144 GCA_036550635.1 Collinsella sp.
AAATCACCGGGTTGACGCGCCGCTATAAACTAAGCAGCGAGAGCCATAGGCTCAAAAGAAGAGTTGTTGTCAATTCAATTTGACGGTACCCCTGTTTAACGAGGCGAGGAGACCTCGGCTTGCTTCCTCTCTCAGAGCTATCGTGTCGAAACCAGTCGCCCCCGAATGTCGGGAAAGTCTGGATGGCATTGGGCACGAGCGCCCAACACCCGTCGACTTTTCAAGGAGCATGCGGAGCGAGCCCCGCTTGTGGAGTGTTATCTTACCACGTTCTGAAAGCGGACAGCTGTTCTATGCACGAGCTGTGAAGACCCCAATGTGCGTCACACTTCGCACTTTTGTTACCGATCGCGTCACGTATATTTTCGCCAAGCAAAATTGACCCGTCGAAAGGACCATTATGGATACCAAGCAGCAACTCGTCAATGCCCTCGCAGGCCTGGGCTCAACCATTACCGAAGCTATGGATGTCATCGAGGGCTTTGTCCCCTGCGGACATCCCGCCCTCACGGTATCGAACGCACTCGTCGCGCTGGACGCTGACGATGATGCAGCTCTCGCCCAGCAGCTTGAGACCGTCGAGGGCTTTATCGACCACGTGAGTGAGAACCGCGGCGTGACCGCCTACCACGGCATTGAGGTCGAGCTCGCGGGTCCCAAAGCCGATCTGTTCGCAGCAATCCGCGAGGTAGGTGCCCTTATGCAGACCGCAGGCGTCAAGAACACCCAGGTCAACGAGTGGGTCTACCGCAGCCTGGCAGCACTCGACAGCTCCGACGAAAAGGCAGCCGAGCAGCTCGCAGAAAGTCCCGCCATCAAGGCCGAGCTTTTGTAAATAGCAGACGCGGGCCCCTTGGCGCATCGTCGTCCAAGAGGCCCGCAAACAGTTCGCGTCAACCGATAGCCGCGCCGCCGCGTTCGACCAAAGCCAGAATCGGCATCATTTGACGAGGTGTCTTTGCTGCAAGATCGGCATGTTCGAGCAGCTTGCGATCGTTAGTTACCAAGTAATCAACCTGGGCGCGTTTGCATGCGGCGAGTACCAAGTTGTCCTCGTAATCGCGATGGAGCGCTAAGTATTTGTCGGCCAGCCAAAGGTCCGACGCATCTACACCCACGGCCGTGGCGTTTTCGGTCATGTTCCGAACAAATGCCAGCGCCGCCTCGCCAATCGCGCGGGCAGAAGCCTCGTCGAGCGCTCCCCCGCTGGCAAGAACGCTACGCTTCAGCTCGTGTTGGACAACGTACAGCACGTCCTTGACAATATGCACCGGGAAGAACAGCAACGCCCCCGTCTCTGTCGCCTGCCCAATAAACGCACGCGCGGCCAGCGACTCGGCATGGTCGACGCAAAACGAATCAACCCATACGTTGGCGTCCACCATGATCTTGAGAGGCGTCCCACTCACTGGATCATCCCCTTTTGGCGATAATGCTCATCCATGGCTTCGGAATAGATTGTGTCCCAACCGCGATCGTCGGATACGGGCGACGTAGCGATGCCCAAATCTGCATAAAGCCGGTCTGCCGCTGCCCACGACGCGGCGAACGGAGTATCGGGTGCGACGGTCTGTTGCCGGCCATCAACGGCAGACAGCACTTCCTCACACTGCCCGCCACCTTGTGCGACCTTGGCCACGACCTTTTTGATGAGCTCGGGCAGTGACCTGCCCGAAAGCTGTAGCGCTTCCTCGGCGCGCTCTTTAACCGAGCGATCTACGCGAACATTCACCTGCGCCATGCCGCTAACAGCACCCACGTCGATCCCGCTCCCTTCAATTGCTAGCCATGCTAGCACCACTTTATAGAGAAGCTAGCAAATGGTCAAATGCAAAAGGCCTGCGCCCGGACGACACCGATGCCGTCTGGGCGCAGGCCAGATAACGTGGGCGAACACGTCTGCTAACGCAGGTAAGCCTTCGCGTTGCTCAGGCTGTAGGCAATCGTCGAGCCGTTGTGCAGCAGCGATGACGTTTGCGGGGTAATCGCGCCGGTAATGCCCAGTGCCAAGAGTGCTGAGTTGGTAAGCATCACCTTAGAATAGGAACTCGTCAGACGATCAATGAGGCCCTGGCTCATGCGGCGCAGGCGCACGATCGCGGCGAGATCCGTATCGGTCAGGATAATATCGGCGACCTCCTTGGCGATGTCACTTCCGCCACCCATGGCCAGGCCCACATCGGCCAAGCCCAGCGCCGGTGAGTCGTTGACGCCGTCGCCCACCATGGCAACATGGCGCCCCTCGCTCTTAATGCGCTCCACATAGGCGTACTTGTCCTCGGGCAGCAGCTCGGCCTTAAACTCGTCGACACCTGCCTCGCGAGCAATGCGCTCGGCCGTGCGCTCGGAGTCGCCCGTGAGCATGACCACGTGCTTAACGCCCAACGCGTGCAAGTCGGCGATGGCCTCGCGGACCCCGGGCTTAAGCGGGTCCTCGATACCGAGCACGCCCACAACGGTGCCATCGACCGCCAGATACAGCGGCGACAGGCCCTGCATCTGGGACTCAATTCGCTCCTTAATGTCGGACTCGAGCTGCGCGCCCTCATCCTCAAATACAAAGTGCGCGGAACCGATGATGGCGCGTCGCCCCTCAATGGACGAGGCAATGCCGTGTGCCACAATGTACTCGACCGCAGCGTGACGCTCGCGGTGCTCGAGCCCACGCTCACGAGCAGCGTTGACGACGGCGCGCGCCACCGGGTGGGGGAAATGCTCCTCCAAGCAGGCAGAAAGGCGCAGAACCTCGTCCTCGCTCCAGCCATCGGTCGTCAGCACGCAAGCCAAGCGCGGCTGCGCCTCGGTGAGCGTGCCGGTCTTATCAAACACAATGGTGTCGGCCTTGGCAAACGACTCAAAGTACTTCGCGCCCTTGACCATGACGCCCATCTTGGCAGCATCGCTCATGGCGGTCATGACGGCGACGGAACCCGTGAGCTTGAGTGCGCACGAGTAGTCGACCATCAGTGCCGCCGAGGTCTTGATGAGGCTGCGGGTGGTAAGCGCAACCAGGCCCGCGAGCAGGAAGTTCCACGGGACGATCTTGTTGGCAAGGTCCTCCATATGCGACTGGCCCTCGGACTTGAGCGAGTCGGCCGTCTGCACGAGTGAGACGATCGAGCGCAGCTTGGTTTGCGCCGTATTGGCGCGCACACGCACCAAGATGCTGCCGTCTTCCACGACAGTGCCGGCGAACACGTCGTCGCCTGCGCTGCGCTCGACGGCCAGCGGCTCGCCGGTCAGGGTCGCCTGGTTGACCATAGCGCTTCCCTGCTCGACCACGCCGTCGATGCAAATGGACATGCCGGTACGCACGGCGACCAAATCGCCGGGCTCGAGCTCAGTCGCTGCAACGCTTACCTCGGTGTCGCCGACGACTTTTTGCGCCTTATCGGGCACGTCGAGCAGCGAGTTGATGAGCTCGTTTTCGCTCATGGCGCGCGTGTAGTCCTCGAGCAGCTCACCCACGTTGAGCAGGAACATCGTCTGGCCCGCGGTGTCGACATCACGTTTGACGAACGAAATGCCGATGGCCGAAGCGTCAAGCACAGGAACGGTTAGGCGCGGCTGCGCCAGCTCATGAAGGGCAGCGCGCAAAAATGCCATGTAACCGGCCACGACAAACACCGCACGCAGAGGCGTCGGCAAGAACCAGCGGCGCGCGTAGTGGGCGCCGATAAGTGTGGCAAGATCCATGACGAGCTTGTGCTTGCGTGGCTCAAGCTGCATCACGTAACCCGTCTTTGCGTCGGCAATGGCCTGGGCATCGAGCGCACACAAGGCGTCGAGCACGCCCGCACGACACTGCTCATCATATTCGAGCGCCATCTGGCCAATACGGCCGTAAACGCGCACCTTGTGCACGCCGTCGATGTCGCCGCTGAGCTTAAGAAGCGCATCGAGATCACTCTCTGGCACAGGACCCGCCAATTGAAGACGGGTCCTGCCGGGGATCTCGCTAATAATCGAGAATCTCATAGTTTGTGCCTGGGAGCGTTACTCTGCTGCCTCGTCAGCAGCGGCCTCGCTCTGGGTGATGTAGGCCGCCTCGGCAACCATATCGTCGACCTCGGCCTTGGCCTGCTCGACCATGTCCTGGTAGCCATTCTTGATGCGCATGCCGCACGCAATGCCCTGCACGCAGGCATTCTTTACCGGAGCGCTGGTGAGCAGCTTGATGCCAGCCGTACCAAGCAGAAAACCGCCACCGACAAGTAGGGTATTGAACGTCGACTTCTTCATGTTGCTTCTCCCTTTTGCCGCATTGGACGCGGCATGGTGCTTCAGCACCCGAGTAAACAAGTTTGCTCGAGCACGCTTTTGAAATATCTCAATTTTATCTAACTATCTAGGTCAGCCATGGCTAACCTTTTGAAAATTAACGATGCGGAGTAACCGATTGTCAATGTGAGAAAGGGACTGTCCCTTTGCCCCTTCTTACAACTGCCAGGTAGCTGCTTCCTTTTGCAGCGCCACCATGCGGGCGAATTCTCCACCTGCCGCCTTGAGCTGCGCCGGAGTGCCCTGCTCGGCAACCACACCATCCTTGAGTACAACGATTTTGTCGGCATTTTCCACCGTACGCATACGGTGGGCAATAACGATAACTGTCTTGCCTGCGAGCAGGCGGGAGAGCGCCTGCTGCACCACGGTCTCGTTCTCCACATCTAAACTCGCCGTCGCCTCGTCCAGCAACACGATCGGAGCGTCTTTGAGCAGCGCGCGGGCGATAGAGATGCGCTGGCGCTCACCGCCGGACAGCTTGGAGCCGTTCTCGCCAATCATGGTGTTGTAGCCCTGCGGCATGCGGCTCACAAACTCGTCGCAGTTGGCGGCACGCGCGGCAGCAAGCACTTCCTCATCGGTGGCATCGCGACGTCCAAGACGGATGTTTCCCATCACCGTGTCGTCAAAGAGCAGCACGTCTTGGAACACAATGGCGTAGTCGCGCAGCAGTACCTCGGGGTCCACGCTCGCAACATCCACGCCACCCACGGTGACCGTGCCTTCGGTGGCATCCCAAAAGCGCGCGGCCAGGCGGCTCACCGTGGACTTACCGGAGCCCGAAGGACCGACCAGTGCCGTGACCTCGCCTTCCTTGGCGGTAAAGCTCACATCGGTAAGAACTTTCTCGCCGGCGCGGCCATCCTCGCCCGCACCATAGCCAAATGCCACGTGATCGAACACCACATCGTGGCCCACGGGCTCAAATTTCTCGCTGCCCCGCGCCACAGGCTCTTCCATGATGGAACGCATGCGCTTGGCCGACGACTCGGCGGCAAACAGCTCGGACATCAGCATCAGCGCCTGATCAAAGGGCGCATAGATGCGGCTCACCATAAGCAGGAAGGCAAACATCATCAAAAAGTCGACCTGGCCGGAGGCGACCATCGCAGCGCCCGTGACCAACGTGGTGGCAATCCCCAGGCGCAGGATGGCAAAGGCGGAGTTGACCAAAAGCCCATTGGCGAGCTCGCCTCTGGTGGTCTCGCGCTCCTCGGCATCGATCACGGCGTTGAGCCCCTCAAGATAATGAGCCTCCTGGTTGGTGGCGCGGATCTCGCGCACGCAGTCGAGCGTCTCCTGGATCGCCTCGGTAACCTTGACCTTCTCGGCACGCACATGGTCGAACACCGGGATCATGGGGCCGCGCGTCAGATACAGCACGGCAAAGGCCACGGGAACGCTCCAAAACGCCGCGACCGCCAGCTGCCAGCAAAAGAACAGCGACGACACGAACACGATGGCACTTGCGATGATGGCGCCCCAGAGTTCTCCCAGCACATGGCTGTAGGCGTGCTCCATAGTCTGAACGTCACCCATGATGGTCTCGGTTAAATCGGCCAGGTCACGACGACCAAAAAACGACAGCGGCAGTTTGCGCAAGCGCTCGGCGATCTCCATACGCTGCTTGCCGCACTCCTCGTAAAAGATGCAGTAGGTGTAGTAATACTGTTGCCAGTTAGAGGCAAAGAGCAACACGAAAAAGACCAGGAGGCCGCCCACGATCGGCAAGGCATCCGGCAGGTCAGCCCCGCTGGCGAGATGCTCGACAAAGCCGGCCATAACCAGGAATAAAAAGCCCATGCCGGCCATGGTAATAAGATTGGTGAGCGCGGTCCAGAAGATACCGCGTTTTACGCCGGCGATGCCTTTATCGGATAGGAAATACTTCTTTTGGAATGAGGCGAACATTTAGGCCTCGCCTCCCTTCGCGACGGCGGCATCCGCGGTCGTAGCAGTAATCTTCCAACTCGCGGCCTGCTCGTACTCGGCCCACATCTTGGCATACAGGCCATTTTGGGACAGCAGCTCGGCATGAGTACCCGACTCCTGCACGCTGCCCTGGTTGAGCACCACGATTTGGTCTGCGCCCACCACGGTCGAAAGCCGATGTGCAATCATAATGACCGTGCGACCCGCCGCCAGCTTGCTAAAGGCGCGCTGGATGAGCGCCTCGTTCTCGGGGTCGGCAAACGCCGTGGCCTCATCGAGCACCACGATAGGCGCGTCTTTAAGGATCGCGCGGGCGAGTGCCACGCGCTGGACCTCGCCGCCCGAAAGATATGCTCCGCCGGCGCCGAGCATGGTGTTGATGCCCTGTGGGAGCTTGGCCACAATGTCGTCGCACTGAGCTGCGGAGAGGGCCGCACGTACTTCGTCATCAGTGGCCGTGGGCTTGGAGGCGCGCACGTTATCGGCAAGTGTTTGCCGGAACAGCTGGTTGGTCTGGAACACGAAGGCGACCTGGTCCATAAGCTCGTGTGGATCCATATCGCGAACGTCCACACCGCCCACGAGCACTCGACCCGAGGAAACATCCCAAAAACGCGGGATCAGGCTTGCGCAGGTTGACTTACCGCCGCCCGAAGGACCCACCAGGGCGAGGGTGCTCCCCGCGGAAACGCTAAAACTCACATGGTTGACGGCAGGCGCTTCGGCGCCCTCATAGGTAAAGCTCACATCCTCAAATCGCACGTCGTTGCCGACAGGGTGCTTGGGTTGGGCGGGCACGGAGAGCTGCTTGGAATCCATGACGCTTCGGATGCGAGCCAGCGAATCGGCACTCATCTGAGAGGCCTCGCCCGCAAACATGAGCTTGGTCATGGCCGTCGGTACCACGGCCGAAAATATCGCGTAAAACGTGAAGTTTGCCATAAAATGCGCGAAGTCCGTCTCGCCCGGTGCCAACAGCAACGCCACGGGCAGCAGGAATGCCACAAGACCATTGAGCGCCGTAAGGTTGAGTACCTGCGGGCCTCGGCAGAACGTGCCCGAATAGTTTTGTGCCATATCGGCGTATTCGGCAATCGCATCGTGGAAGGCCTTAAAGGAGTAGACCGTCTGCTGAAACACCTTGACCACGGGAATACCGCGTACGTATTCGGTGCCGGTCTTGTTCATCTTGACCAGCGCTCCCATGTAGGCCTTCATAAACTCGGCGCCCTTGCCGCCCATCATGGTGGCCATGGCGCCAAACGAAACGACGACCGAGATAAGGCATGCAGCCCCCAGACGCCAATCGAGTGCGAAAAGCAGCACGAGCAGACCTGCGACCATGGCGGTGGCGCCGGCGATATCGGGCAGCATGTGCGCGAGCAGGGTTTCGGTGGAGGCGGCACATCCGTCTACAATACGGCGCAGCTCACCGGTGGCGTGCGTGTCAAAGTAGCCAAGCGGCAGCTTAAGCAGGTGTTCGCTCGCAGTCTTGCGGATATTGGACGCGCAGCGAAACGCAGACAGGTGCGTGCACATGAGGCCTGCGAAATACACTACGATGCTTGCCAGGGCAAAACCCACGGCCCACCAGCCATACATCGCGATATCGGTGGCTTCGCTCCAGTTAGGTGCCACAGCGATCAGGTCTCGCGCGACAAACCAGATGCACACGTACGGGCCAAAGCCCAGCAGCTGCGAGAGCGCCGAGAGCGCCATGCCCAAATACGTTAGGAATTTACGGTCGCCGGCATATGCAAGTAGCTCGCCGATACCGCCGCCTTCCTTTTTTGATCCCTTTGCCATGAGATTCCTTTCTAACGGCTTGAGAGTTAACCGTAATGAACTTATCATTGATGTGTTAGCCATGGCTCACAATCAAGCCAGGCGTGGACGTTTCTGCAAAGGAAAGGGACGCTTTTGCAAAT
>JAXKFZ010000372.1:0-2504 GCA_036550635.1 Collinsella sp.
ATCGAGGTGTCTTCGGAAGAAGAGCTCGATGCCGTCATGGACTCCATGATGGATGCCGTCAAAGCGATGAAAGACGCCGTCGCCGATGCCGATATTGATGCCGAGGAAGAGGAGGCCGCCGAGGCGGCCTCGACCTTTGTGCCCGGCGAGACTCCGGTTGCCGACCAGGGCAGTACCATGCCCTCGTTTCTCCAGCTCGAGCACCCCACGATTGGCGCCGATGCGGTCGATCCGCACGCAGCAGGCTTTTCTGTGGTCGAGGGCGGTACCGGCAATATCGCCGCGCCGCAGACTGCCGATGCGGACGCTGCCGACACCACTCGCCCGACCGCCCCGCACTCCCCCGCCGCGAGCCGCGATCTGGGGACCGCTGTCTCGAACACCGCGAACGCCGTGGGCACCTTTATCGCCCAGGGCGCCTCGGCCATGCGCGAGATGAACGCCGCGAAAAAGGCACTTGCCGATGCCCGCGCCCACCTGACCGAACTTGAGCAGCGCATTGCCGATCAGGCCGAGGAACTCGAGACGCGCCAGGATATCGCAGGCCGCTACGACCAGATCGTCGCCGACCAGCGCCAAGCGATTGCTACAGCGCAAAAGGCCGCCGCGGCAGCCGAGATTGACCGTGATGCCCACGCCGCCAAAGCGACAGAGCTCAAGGGTCAGTTCGAACAAATGAAGACAGAGGATGACGCGACTGAGCTCCGCCTGAAGGCCGCGCTCGACGCCGTGGAGGCCCGCGAGGCAAGCTCTCGCGAGACCGGCAACCGCCTCGTTCGACGTCTTGAGGATTCCAAGCGCATCCGCGACAAGGTGAAGGCCGAGCGAGACGCCGGCATTGCGGCCGCACAACAAACCGTCGACGCCACGCGCGCCCAGCTCGAGACGCTGCGTCATGAGTATGCCGAGCTGCAACGCAATCCCTCGGCAAATCCCGCCAACTATACGGTGCGCACCAGCGAGCTCTCGATGCAGATCTCCGACACGGCAGATGCCCTGCGAAAAGCCGAAGAAGATGTCCCGCGCATCACCGCCGACCTTGAGCACTCGCTTGCCGCAGCCGAGCAGGCCGTCGAGCAGGCTCAAGCCCCCATTGCCGAAGCCAAACGCGCACACCAAGCCGTGACGACTGAGGCCGATGCCGCGCGCGACGAGCTGCAGACGGCGAAAACTGCCGCCACGACGCGCCAGCGCGAACTGCGCGAGAAGATAGCCGCCGAGGACAAGGCACGCCGCGACCAAGAGCAAAGCGTCGCCAACGCCCAAGCAGATGCCGCACATGCACAGTCGATCATCGAGCAGGCGACCGAGGTGCATGACCATCCAGAGATCACTGAGTCGCTTGCAGGATCCTTGGCCCGAGACAAAGCCGAACACGCCGAGACCGAGCAAGAAGTCGCCCAGCTCGAGGCCACCGAGGACGCGGTGCGCGAGCGTACCCGCGACTCACGCATCAAATTCACTGGCGCCATCGTCTGCATCGTCGCCGTGATTCTGGTAATCATCCTGATCTGGCTGTTCGCGAGCAAGTAAACCAGCTGCCAAAAAACGCCTCAACTCAGTTGCGGTGAGAAAGTTTCTGTTTAGCCCCAAAAAGGCCAATTCAAGAACTATCTCACCGCAACTTATTTAGATCGACGCAAGGCAACCTATCCCTCTTGCACCGATCTCTTGACATAAGGACTGTCCCCAGGTGCCGGCACAAAAGGAACGTCCCCAAGTGCCAAGTGCCGTAAGAGTGTCCCCTTTGACTAGTCATTTAAGAACGTCCCCAATGACTACCCAATGACCGCCCAATGACTACAGCGACAACCACGGCAACGCCGATGTTTTGGCAACGACAGACACTATGACCCAATCCGAGGGCACGGAAACGACAGGAGCCCCCGCTCGTGACCGCGGGTCGGGGCTGCGACAATGTTGTTGAAGTGCCAGAGGCGCAGCCGCGCCGCAACGAGGTTGGGAGGCTCCCGTGCCTAGATATTCTACCGCCTTCGGAATGGACGTACACCTCAGGTCCACCACCGTCTGCGCGCTCGACGCGGAGACGGGCGAGGCCGTGACGAGGAGGTTCCGCGGCAACCCCTGGGGCGAGGTCGCGGAGTGGATGTCGGGCTTCCCGGGCCCGTCGCTCGCCGCCTACGAGAGCGGCTACTGGATTGGCAACACCTATTTGGACGATTCCGGGAGGGACAGCCCCGCCTCCCTGAACTCGACCGGAGACATGTAGCCCAGCGTCGAGTGGATCCTGAAGTTGTTGTACCAGTGCACGTAGTCCGAGAGCTTGGCCCGGAGCTCGCGCGTCGTGCCGAACGTCTCGCGGTGGACGAGCTCGGCCTTCAGTATCCTGTTGGTCGACTCGTCGACGGCGTTGTCGTAGGGGCAGCCCTTGGCCGACAGCGACCTCTCAATGCCGAAGGCCTCGAGCATCAGGTCGATCTCGGCGTTGTCGAACTCGCTGCCGCGGTCCGTGTGGAAGACCTCGATGTCCGAGATGGGGAAGG
>JAXKFZ010000373.1:0-5256 GCA_036550635.1 Collinsella sp.
AGCGGCCCTAGAGCCCGCCGCCTCTAATGGTAGCGTCGCCAAGGCCGCCGAGCATGCCGCCGCCAAGCGCGCCGAGGTCCAGATTGAGCAGGTCAAGGTTGGTTCGACTGCCGCCGCCATGCTCAAGTCGTATTTCAACTTCGGTGCGTACGCGATTATCTCGTCGGTCATCGTGTCGGTGGGGTTGGTGTTCTCGGGCATGAGCGAGCCTGAGCGCGTGCGTCGTATGGATGCCAGTCCAATCTCCGAGCGCCGGCGCTCGCTTGCCGTGTTTGCGGCCGCCGCCGTGATCACCGTCTGCATCTGGTTTGTGTCGAGCATGATGGGCGTCGTGGGCTTTGCCGGCGCGGTTGCCGAGGTCGGCGTGGGTCGTGTGTGCCTGGCGCTGGCGGCGACGTTTGCCCTGGCGTGCACGCCTCTGGCCGTTGGCTTTGCCCTTTCGAGCCTGGGTGCGCGTGAGGAGCTGCTCAACGGTGTGGGCAACCTGCTCGGCATGCTCATGACGTTTTTGGGCGGTGCCTGGATGCCGCTGTCGCTCATGGGCTCGGCCGTGCAGACCGTGGCGCACTTTGTGCCGACATATTGGGTGAACGATGCGATCAGCAAGGCACTTGCCTCGGATCTGACGTCTGCCGTGCTGAGCGACATCGCCTGCGATCTGGGCGTCACCGTGCTCTTCGCCGCCGCCATCGCCGCCGTAGGCCTAGCCCTCTCGCGCACCAAATCCCGCGCCTAGCCACCTAGTCATCGGGTACTCATTGGGGACAGACTTAAACGACTAGTCATCGGGGACAGTCTTTGCCGAACCGCCGGCTTGCCAAGGACTGTCCCCAGCTGCCGGCAGAAAGGGAACGTCCCTAACTGCCGGGTGGCGAAAGAGCGCCCCCAACAGCTAGTCGTTTAAGAACGTCCCCAACGACTAGTCTTGAAACAAACCCCCACTCTCGCCCAAAAATAGTTCACTTGGGTCTACTATTACCCTATAAAAGTAGCAATAGGCTAACAATGGGGGGGGTAGCATGGCGACAAAGCAAGCCTATGTCCAGGTCAAGGGGCTCAAGAAGCACTGCGGCGACGGTGATGCGCGCCTGACGGTACTCGATGGCATCGACACGTCCATCAACCGCGGCGAGATCTGCGTCATGCTGGGGCCCTCGGGCTCGGGCAAGTCGACGTTTCTTAACCTGATCGGTGGCCTGGAGGATGCCGACGCCGGCTCCATCATGGTGGACGGCTGCGACCTCACGGTGCTCAAGCCCGCCGACCTGGGTGAGTACCGCCGCCGCGAGCTGGGCTTTGTCTTTCAGTTCTACAACCTGGTGCCCGACCTCACCATCAAGGAAAACATTGAGGTCACGGCGCGCCTGTCCAAAAACCCGCTCAATGTCGACGACCTGCTGCGTTCGCTGGGCCTCTACGAGCACCGCAACAAGTTCCCGCGTCAGGTTTCGGGCGGCCAACAGCAGCGCTGCGCCATCGGCCGTGCGCTCGTCAAAAACCCGGGCCTGCTGCTGTGCGACGAGCCCACGGGCGCGCTTGACTACAAGACGTCCAAGGAAATCCTGCAGCTCATGGAGGATGTCAATCACGAGTACGGCTGCACCATCATCATCGTCACGCACAACGCCGCCATCGCCCGCATGGCCAACCGCGTGCTGCGCCTGCGCGACGGACGCATCGTCGAGGATGAGCTCAACGAGTCGCCCGTCTCGGCCGCCGAGCTCGATTGGTAGGCGGCGCCATGACACCTCTCGCAAAACGTCTCCCACGCGAGCTGCGCCGCAATACCGGCAAGTACCTGGGCATCTTTTTGCTTATGTGCGGAAGTATCGCTCTCACCTCGGGCTTTTTGCTCGCGGCGCATTCCATCGGCTGCCTCATCGATGACATGCGCGATGCGTACACGATTGAGGACGGCCGCGTGACCACCTCCTTCGAGGCGACCGAGGAGCAACTCAAGGCAGCCGAGGACGCGGCCGACGACGTCGGCGGCGTCACGCTCTACAAGAATTTCTCCATCGACGCCATCATCAAAAAGACCGCCGGCGACGACGGCACCAAGCGCACGCTGCGCACCTATGCGCACCGCACCAAGGTCGATATCGCGTCCTACTGTGAGGGCAAGGAGCCCAAGACGGACGATGAGGTAGCCATCGACCGTGTCTTCGCCACCAACAACGACCTCGCCGTGGGCGATAAGGTTGAGCTTGAGGGCCGCACCTACATCATCTGCGGCATCATGACCCAGCCCGACAGTCAGGCGCTGTTTCTCAACAATTCGGACTTTACGGTGAACACCATCACGTACGGCGTGGCCGAGGTCACCGATGGCGGCTTTGCCGCGCTCGAAGATGCCGGCGGCGCGCCCGCCTACACCTACTCCTTCACCTTTACCGATCGCGACCTCCCCACCGCGGACCGCATCGATGCGGAGCAGGATATGGTTGAGGCACTGACCGACGTCGATGCGCGCGTGGACGATCTGATCGACGCCGATTCCAATCAAGGCATTGGCTATGCGCGCGATGACGTGGACGGCGACTCTATGATGTGGATGACGCTGCTCGACATCATCATCGTGATCATGGCGTTCGTCTTTGTGGTCCTTACCGACGCCACCATCGAGGAGGAGAGCGCCATCATCGGCACACTGCTCGCCAGCGGCTATCGCCGTCGCGAGATCGTACTGCACTACCTCGCGCTTCCCGCCATCGTGGGCATGCTCGCGGCGCTGTTGGGCACCGCGCTCGGCGTTGCGTTCTTTACCGAGCCCATGCGCAGCCTCTATTACGGTTCGTACAGCCTGCCGCCCTTCCAGGTGTACTGGAGCTGGGAGATCTTTGTGAAGTGCGCCGTGGTTCCCGCCGCCGCGCTCATCCTCATCACGCTGGTGGGCCTGCTTCGCAAAATGGGCAAGACGCCGTTGCAGTTCCTTCGTCACGAGGCGAGCGGCAAATCGGGCACCAAGCGCGGTATGCAACTGCCGGAGCGCATGGGTTTTGTTTCCCGCTTCCGCCTGCGTATCTTTCTGCGCAACCTGGGCAACTTTGCCACGCTCTTTGTGGGCATTGCGTTTGCCTCGCTGCTGCTGCTCTTTGGCCTGGCGATTCTTCCCACGATGACGCACTACGCGGACAACCTCGAGACAAGCCTGGTCGCCGAGCACCAGTACACGCTCAAGGCGCCGCTGGAGCTCGAGGGCACTGCCGAGGATCGCGAGCAGTGGTCAGCACTCGAGCGCTTGCAGTCGGTTGACGGCGCGCTGCTTTCCGCCGCCCAAGATGCCGATGACGAGCTTGACGACGCGGCCGATGCGGCGCAGACGGCAGCCGATGCCGCGACCGCATCTCCGTCTGCCGAGAGCCTGACTGCGGCGCAGGATGCGCTTACCAAGGTCCAGGACAAGAAGGATGCGCTTTATGCGCGCCTCGATGACCTTGCCGATATCCTCGGCTGCAACCGCGACGAGGCTATCGACCTGATTGACAAGGCCTCTAAGATCGACACCGACAACGACGACATTCACCCGGTCAACACGATTGACAACGGCGCGGGCGCAATCGCGCAGGCCGAGAAATATGCCGTTTACCAGCTGCAATACGACCGCGGCGATGGTAATGGCGAGGAGACGATTTCTGTCTACGGCATCTCGCCCGATTCGCGCTACTGGAAAGGGCTGGACGTCGGCGACGGACGCGTCGTCTTTGGCGGTGGCTTGCTCGACAAGTTTGGCTGGAGCGAGGGCCAGAAGGTCACGCTCAGCGACAAGTACGAGGGTGAGTATTATTCCCTTGAGTACGCGGGCAAGGACTGTGCCTGGGGCTCCAAGTCGGACATGAATATCTATATGAGTATCGACGACTTTAATGAGCTGTTCGACAACGACGCCGCCTACTTTAACGGCTATGTGAGCAACGAGAAGCTCGACCTCGATGCTCGTTACTTTGCCGGCGACACCACGCCCGACGACATGCGCGCCGTGGGCGACCAATTCATCGGCATGATGAGCAAAATGATCGGAATGATGGTTGGGCTTGCGGTGTCCATCTTCTTGCTGTTTATGTACCTGCTGACCAAGGCTGTGATCGACCACAGCGCCCGTTCGATCAGCTACATGAAAGTCTTTGGCTATCGCGATAGCGAGATTTCGCATCTGTACATCCGCTCGATCACGTTGTGCGTTGCGGCGTCACTCGTGCTGAGCCTGCCGGTCATTATTGGCTCGCTCACGGCCATCTTCCGCTCGATGCTGCTCGCCTATAACGGCAATATCGAGATCTACGTGCCCGCTTGGTCCATGGCGGCGTGCGCAGGAATCGGCTTTGCGACCTACCTGGTCGTGGCGCTGCTACACACGCGTTCTATCAAGCGCGTCAGCCTGGCCGAAGCCCTCAAAGTCCAAGAGTAGTCATCGGGGACGTTCTTAAACGACTAGTCATCGGGGACGGTCTTTGCCGATTCGCCGGCTCGCTGGCCGGGCCGGCAAGGACTGTCCCTGGCGGCACTCATTTAAGTCTGTCCCCAATGAGTGGTTTCAGTCATTTAAGTCTGTCCCCAATGACTACCCAATGACTGGGCGCCGTGCTTGACATTAACCCTGCTTCAACGGGTACCATCCTCTTATGTCTGTAACGCCATATAGACCGAGGGGATAGATCTATGACCGCAACCGCACCCGCAGCACCGGCAAAGGTGTACTTTACCAACCTGCGCACGCATGCTCGCGAGAGCCAGCTCGACAAGCTCAAGCGCCTCATCCGTCACGCCGGTATCGAGCAGATCGACTTTGAGAACAAGTTCGTCGCCATCAAGATTCACTTTGGCGAGCTGGGCAATCTGAGCTTTTTGCGCCCCAACTACGCTCGCGCCGTCGCGGATGTCGTGAAGGAGCTGGGAGGCAAGCCCTTCCTCACCGACTGCAATACGCTCTATGTGGGTAGCCGCAAAAACGCGCTCGAGCACATCGATACCGCCTACCAGAACGGTTTTACCCCGTATGCCACGGGCTGCCAGATCATCATCGCCGACGGCCTCAAGGGCACCGACGAGGCACTCGTCCCGGTCGAGGGCGGCGAGTACGTGCGCGAGGCCAAGATCGGTCAGGCTCTCATGGACGCCGATATCGTGATCAGCCTCACCCACTTTAAGGGCCATGAGCAGGCCGGCTTTGGCGGCGCCATGAAGAACCTGGGCATGGGAGGCGGCAGCCGTGCCGGCAAGATGGAGCAGCATGCCGCCGGCAAGCCGAACGTCGCG
>JAXKFZ010000072.1:0-3435 GCA_036550635.1 Collinsella sp.
CGTAGTTCCGCCGCCCACGCCTACAAAGACCGGGCACTCGGCGACGGTCAGCAGCGCTTGCGTAATGGCGGGCTGCGGCGTGAAAGGGTAGACCGCAAAAACGGCATCGGCGTTGGAGTTGCGGATAACCGCGACATCGGTAGTGTAAATGAGCGACTTGATGCGGCGGCCGAAGAGCGTGAAGCCGCTGGCCTCCTCGATCTCGTCGGGCATGCGAAGAGCAGCCTTGCGCAGACGTCCGTCGATGGGCAGGGGCTCCATGGGGAGCAGTCCGTTGGGGGTCACGGCTACCTGGGGTTCGGTGAACTCGTCTGCGAGCTCGACCTCGGAGAAATCGACCGAGGCGACGATGTCCTCGCGAACCTCGGCGGGTACATCGATGGGAGCTTGGTCGTTTGCCGCGGCAGGCGTGTCGAAGGAGCTGGTGCCGACAAAGGCGTCGACGCGTTCGTTTAGGTCGTTGAGGGTATCCATGGAGGCTCGATTCTATGCGATGGTGGCCGGCGCGATGCAGCCGGAATTGCGAATGCTAAATCGTTTGACGAGTTGATTTTTCCCCGCCGCACCATCCGTTAGACCGAAGGGCGGGAGAACGTGAAGGAGCTGTGGTGGCGAGGATCGAGGTGCTATCTTGAAAGTCCCGTTTAAAAGAGAGGTGACGCGGTATGGAATTGACAGCAATGTTTGGCTCGATTGGCCTGTGCGTGGACGCAATCGTTGCCGCCGCGGTCATCTACTTTGTGGTCACGGCCATTAAGGGCAAAAGGGCCGAACGCAAGGAGCGCGCGATGCTTAAACAGCATCGCGACCAGCAGGACAAGCGCGCACAAAGATAGCTTGTTGGATTTTGAATCCGTGCGCTAGCTGCGTTTTCGGATCAGGGCGATGTAGAAGCCCTCAAAGTCGCGGCTGGGCGGAATGGTCAGCGTGCCGGGCATTCCGTTGGCGACGGACGAGACGTGGCCGGCGGCGATGGCCACGGTGAGGGCGTTGCTCTCGACGCGCGGCTCTTCGCCGGTATCCTGGGCGCGACGTGCTTCGCTTTCACTCGGCGTGCCGTCGAGGGGGATAAGCTCGCAGTCCATGTGCTTGTCGAGGGCCTCTTGCAGGGCGTCCTCGTTTTCCTGCGGCATAATCGAACAAGTCGAATAGACGAGCGTGCCGCCCGGTTTGAGGGCTCCCATGGCGCGGTCCAGAAGTGCTCGCTGCGAGCGGGCGCACTTGCCGAGCAACTGCTCGGTGAGACCGCGCAGACTCTTCTCGTTGCCGCTGATGACGGTGCCTGTGCCGGTGCAGGGAGCGTCGAGCAGGATGCGGTCAAAGCGGAAGAACTCGTCGAGCTCGCGTGCGTCGATGCGCATGACGGGCACGTTTTTTGCGCCTTGGCGGTGGAGGTTGGCTTCGAGCTTTTCGGCGCGGGGAATGCTCATCTCGCAGGCCGTGAGGTGTGCCTGGCCCTGGGTGAGGGCGGCGATCTGCGTTGTCTTGCCGCCAGGGGCTGCGCACATGTCCAGGATGTCCTCGCCGGCCTGAGCGCCCAACACCAAAGGCGGCATCATGGATGACAGGCTTTGCAAGTAGATCTTGCCGTCGCGGTAGATGTCGAGGTCCCACAGGTCGGATACCTGGGCCTCGGGCAGGATGAAAGCGTCCGGGTACCAGGCAACGGTTTGGTGTGCGATGCCGGCCTCGTCGAGTGCGGCAGCGATGTCTTCGGCGGTCGCCCTGAGCGTGTTGGCGCGCAGTGTGACTGGGCGTGTGGCCGCGGCGCCAAAGCCTTCGATCATGAGCTGAGCATCGGTGGGGGCATAGGCGCCGGCGACCGTGTCGACCATAAAGCGCGGCAGGTCGGCGGCGCAGGGAAGGGCGGCAAGCTGGTCGGAAAGCTCGGTAGCGGCAAACTGCCTGAGCTTGAGCTCGGGCTTAACCTGCTTTTTCTGCTTACGACGACGCGGCTTGGACATCCGTCTTTCCTTCCCATTCCATTAAAAGTAGTCAATTTGGGACGGGGCTATTTTAGCTACCCGTCCGTTTCGGCAGGCGTTGCAGTTAAATTTGGGACGGGGTAGCTAAAATAGCCCCGTCCCAAATTGACTACTCTGCCTTGGCGTTGGCCTAGTACTGGCTCTCGTGCTTGCTGAAGAAGTCGAAGCGCGGGGGCAGCGGCTTTACGCGGTGCTTGCCGGGCTTCTCACCCAGGCTCTCCACAAACTCGTCCGTGGAGGCGAAGATGTTGTCCCAGCTAAAGAAGGCGACCGGATCGACGTCGAAGTACTCGCAGATGAGCTCGCAGCCGGCCGGGACGATGCCGTGCATCAGGACGGTCGCCACGCGCAGCTCGGTAAAGGCGTCGACGAGGGCCTGCGTCATCGCGGCACTGGCCGACTCGCCCTCGAGCTTGTTGGCGGCCTTGGAGGCGTCGCTCCAGCGCTTGTTGGCGGCACGCAGGTAGTCGTCGCACACGGCGAGCGCGCGGTGCGTCTCGAACTTGTACATGGCCTGCTCAAAGGCGAGAGTTGCCTGCTGGGCAGCCTCGACCACGGTGTCGGAGGCGGCACCGGCGGGGATGCAGCCATTGCGATAGGGGCTCTCGTCGCCCTCCTTGACGGCGACGCCGTAGAAGCAGCTGCGGGCCAGGCGGTTGAAGACGCCGGTCAAAAGGGCGCTCTCCTTAAGGGCTGGATCGATGACGCGCTTGTCGTCGCAGGCGCGCACCTCGTTGCCGTCCTTGTCCTTGCCGGTCACGCGGGTGTCGTATGCCTTGGGGCTAAAGCTCACCGGCTTCTCGGACAGGCCGAGCGACAGCCAATGCGCGCGCATCTGCTCGCAGGTGTAGTGGTTGAGCAGGTCGTCTGCCGGCGGGGGAGGCGTCTGCGAGGACGAGCTTGCCTTTTTGCCCATGTAGAGCAGGTGGTAGCAGGCGCTGACGGTGCTCTGCGTAAGGTCCCAACCCAGGGCCTCCCACATGGCGGTCTGCGCGATGCAGTAGAAGTAGATGTTGTCCTGGCCGATGAACTGGTAGATCTGAGCGTCGTCAGAGCACCACCAGTCGCGCCAGTCGAGCGAGCTGTGCTGGTAGGTGGGCGCGGGGACCTGCGTGGAATCGGCGGCGGGCTCGCCCATGAGGGCGGCATCCTGGGCGGCGACGCCCTCGGTCACGCCGGCGGCCTTGGCATCGCGTGCGAGCACGGTGCGGGTGTAGCTGATAGGCGCCCACAGGCTCTCGGGCCAGCACCAGCAGGTGACGTCGTTCACGCCGTCGACCTGGGGCACCGGAACGCCCCAGTCGATGTTGCCGGTGATGCGGAAAGGCACGAGCGCCTTGCCGCTGCGGAAGCGCACGCCGCCGTTGGCGAGCACCGCATGGGCGTCGTCGCGCTCCTTCCAGCTGGGGAAGGTGACGGTAAAGCTGCTCTTGTTGCCCTCGGGCTCCAG
>JAXKFZ010000073.1:0-2496 GCA_036550635.1 Collinsella sp.
TATGCCATGGTTCCTCCGGTTGCAGCGTTTCTTTGCAAACTGTCATTGAATTGTATGACTAGGGTATAGTTAGCGCCATATGTTCACGGCGGCCCGCGTTGTGCGCCGCCCTTATCACGGAGGTTACCATGTCCAACCAGGGCAAGAAGGTCAAGACTCATTATCGCGGCACGCTCGACGACGGCACGCAGTTCGATAGCTCCTACGATCGCGGCGAGCCGCTGGAGTTCACCTGCGGCGCCGGTCAGATGATCAAGGGCTTCGACGCCGCTGTTGTCGACATGCAGGTGGGCGAGAAGAAGACCGTGCACATTCCTGCTGCCGATGCCTACGGCGAGCACAATCCCGAGATGGTTATTACCTTCCCGGCCGAGCAGGTTCCCAACATCGAGCAGATCGAGAAGGGCATGAAGCTCTTCCTGTCCACGCCGAGCGGCATGCCCGTCCCCGCCGTCGTCATCGACGTAACGCCCGAGGCCGTGACGCTCGATGCCAACCACGAGCTTGCCGGCAAGGACCTCAACTTTGATATCGAGCTCGTCGAGGTCGAGGACTAGGCTATGCCTGTGAATCTGGTTTCGACAGCGTGTCTCGGAAATCTCAACGACCCGTCCTATGAGCTTTTGCTTCGCCGGGAGCTGGGCGGTGTCTTTGAGGTCGATGAGCTACTACTCGATTGGGACCAGGCCGATGCCCGCACATTTGTGGGCGTGACGGAGCTGGGGCGTACGGTCGATATTCGGCTGGGCGCTGCCGATGGCGATCGCCTTGCCGATGGCGATGTGCTCGCCATCGACCGTTCGGGCATGGTGCCCGTGGCGGTTGTCGTGCGCCTGCGCAGTGCCGAGGTTTATTTGGTCGAAGTCGACCGCATGGACCCGATTGCGCTCGCGCATGCGTGCTGGGAGATCGGCAATATGCACGCGCCGCTTTTCCGAGGCGATTCGGACGAGTATACCGTGCGCATGTATACGCCGGTGCAGCCTGTTTTGGGCCGCATGCTCCGGGGCGTCGAGGGCGTTTGGCTCTCGGTGGTTACCCGTGAACTCGATGCGGACCGGCGCTTTGCGTCGAGTGCGGCGGATGCCGTTGTGAGTATGGCTCCCGACTTTACGATCGTAAAAAAGGCGCGCGGTTAACGTGCGTATGAGTAAGACGGACTTTGAGAGGCAGCTATTCAAAGTCCGTCTTACTGTTGATGAGGTGCTTTGGGGGGAAAGCATATGGGTCTTGAGGGAATCAAGCTGATTGCATGCGATTTGGACGGCACGTTGCTGCATCGGGGGGAGCGCGAGCCGCGTTCCGAGGCCTTTGAGCTCATCGATGAACTGCATCGTCGCGGTATCGTGTTTATGCCGGCGAGCGGTCGTCAATATGCGAGCTTGCGCTATCTGTTTACCCCGGTGGCCGATGAGCTCGCCTATGTATGCGAGAACGGAGCCCTGGTGATGAGCGAGGGGCGTGCCGTTGTCAAGCGCTCCATGGAGCGTAGTCTTGCTATGGATATCGCGAATGCCGTGGTTGCGTATCCCCATGCCGACGTGACCCTTTCGTGTGAGGGACACCTCTACACCATGAGCGGCAACGATGCGTTCGTCGACCATTTGCGCTATGAGGTCCACTGCGATGTGGCGGTGGTCGACCGCCCCGAGGACATCGACGAGGACGTCATTAAGATCGCCTTCCAGACGCCCGAGGTGGATCAGCCGGCGGCCCTGGAGTATTTCGAGCGCCTCTTTAGCGACCGTGTTGACGTGATGACGTCGGGAACCGAATGGACGGACTTTATCGGTTTCGGTTCGGGCAAGGGCTCCGCGCTTGCCGACTACGGTCGTGCCCTGGGTATTTCGCCCGATGAGATGATGGCGTTTGGCGATAACGAAAACGACCGCGACATGCTCAACGTCGTGGGCCATCCCTATCTGATGGAGAGCTGCAACCCCTCTATGCGTGGCATCAACGACCGCGTCCGCTACGTGCGCACGGTCGAAGAAGAACTGCGTCGTCTACTTGCCGAGTAGGCATGCCCCAAACATCTACCGGCAGTCGGGGCAGAGACCCTCGAAGATGGTGTAGTGCGACGTGACGTGCCAACCGATTTGCTTGGACGCCTCGGCGTCGAGCTGGGCATCGAAGGGGAGCGGCACGTCGATGACGCGGCTGCACGAGGTGCAGATGATATGTGCGTGCGGCTCGATGGTGCGATCAAAGCGACTCCCGCCCGGCGTCTTGATCGAGAGGATTTCTCCGGCATCTGCCAAGAGATTGAGGTTGCGGTAGACCGTGCCGTGGCTGATCTTGTCATCCTGTTCGCGCACGGCGTTGTAGATTTCGTCGGCGGTGGGATGGTTATAACTTTGGCGCACGGCGTCAAGAACCAGCTTTCGCTGCCTGGTATTCCTTCTTTGCACCGCCATGCGCCTCGCCTCTTTTCTATTAACGGTCGTAGGTAAATGATACCGTATTTAGCACACAATACTAATAATGAGGACTGAA
>JAXKFZ010000074.1:0-1617 GCA_036550635.1 Collinsella sp.
CCTGTATACTGATGTAGCACGTGTTTCATCCGGGCTTGTTGGACCGGATTGTTCATGGGAGGGTCTTATGGCTGCTTCGAATCCGCCTAAGGGGAGCGTTTCTTCTTCGTCCATCAAGCCGGTTACGCGCAAGGCCGTGCGCT
Organism: Collinsella sp.; assembly: GCA_036550635.1. Taxonomy (GTDB): domain Bacteria; phylum Actinomycetota; class Coriobacteriia; order Coriobacteriales; family Coriobacteriaceae; genus Collinsella. The sequence goes on from JAXKFZ010000074.1 coordinate 144, forward strand.
GCCAGCGCGAGGTCGCTTGGCTTGTCACGCAGGCGGCGGGCAGGCTTGTGGCGACCACTCAGGACGTCAATGCGCCTACACCGAGCTTTGTGTTAGCAGCGGCGCTGGATTTTGTGCGCCAATTGGAGCTTGCCGAACAGGATGCCAACGGCCACCTCGACTACCAGAACGCTATGGCGCCCGACCTGCAAACGTTCTGCCACATGGCCAAGTTGCCCGCCGCGCCCAATGCACTTTCGGACGCAGGCTACATGTTTACGCTTTCGGGCGCGGACCTTATCCGCGACATCTATGCATACTGCAGCGAACTCGCCGAGCGCCACGTCTTTGACGCGGCTGAAGTCAAACCGGGATATGTCATCAAGCTGGTTCTTAGGCTGTTCTTGATGGACGGGTTTGGGGCCATGCCGGCGTAAGCCGAGTCTTTAGCATCACTGTCGACTGGGCAACAACCGCTTTGCCTTAGTGGGCGCCAATTGAGAGTCGATTATTGGTTCGCCTCGTCCACTAACGCATTTATTCCACGCGCTCTGACAGTCGATACTTGCGGTTGCGGCTCGTCGCCGGCGCCGTGGGCTCAAGCTCGCCTTGAGCAATGAGCGCGTTGACGCGCGACCTAACCTGGGAAATCGTAAGCCCCGTACGTTCTGCCAGCTCACGCGTCCCCAGCTCGCCGTAGTGTTTGAGTGCCGTCACAATTAAGCCCCCGCCATGATCGACCGGCTCGATCTTTGAACGGTAAAGTACGACCTTGAACCGATCGAACCCCGGGCAGAACAGGGGCTCGGCCAGACCATGCGCGCGCATGGCATCGATCATCATCGGGATGCCCGAGCCATTGCCCTCAGCCGGCGAACCTGCGCCATCCGGCAGCGGGACAATCGACATGAGTTTCACGAGCGTCGCGTTACGGCATCGGGAGCTGCCGTCAAACAAGTTCTCGCGAGTCTTTCCCCCGTAAAGGCCGCCAGGATTCGTCACCTCGACACGATCGTCAAAGACGTCGACGGCAATCGATTGTCCACAGAACCGATCCCCGTATTCTCGATGGATTACGGCGTTGGCGATTGCCTCGCGCAGAACCTCCTCGGGAATCTCCAGCGAGTCGACACGCGAGACGCCTTGGACGGTCGAGGTTCGCCGCAAATTCTTGGCGACGGCTGCGACGGCATCCGAGATCATCTCGCCCAACGTTCCCTCACAGATTGTGCGGTCCATGAACCTCAGCGACCCCGCCATGCCCTTCTGAGTTCCCGCATGGACAGCCACGTCAATGAAGAGCTTGGGATAGAACTGCTGAGGGTAGGTGCCCACAACTAGGAGTCCAGCCTTGGTGACATTGCCCTGGGAATCAAGGATATTTAGGCGCTCCAGCTTCGTTTGTTTGTCCGGCGCGCCGCGCATTGCCCGGGGCGTCAACGAGAAAGCCCGATCTATCGTACGGTCGACCAGCGTCTCGTCGAGATTGTCCGCG
>JAXKFZ010000075.1:0-9151 GCA_036550635.1 Collinsella sp.
CACCATGGTGGGTCTGGACGTGACGCATCGCGTGGTGCTCACACGCCGCGACATTGCCGGCTGGACGGGCTCGGGCACCATGGCGGGCTGCGCATTTGCGAGCATGGTCGAGCACTACATTGGCTCGTACGAGATGAACGCACCCTACCTGGGTGGTTGTGCGCTGCACGATCCGCTGGCCGTTGCCGTGGCGATCGACCCTACGCTCGTGGGTGCGCTCGGCTGCAATCTGCGTGTTGATCTGCTAGGCGAGTATCGCGGCCGCACCATTTGCGACGAGCGCCGCCTATCCGATCCGGACAAAAGCGCGCTTGTGGCGCTGACCGTGGATGCCCCGCGCTTCCTGTCCGAGTTCAAGACACGCATGGCCCTCGTCCTGGGCTGATCCGCAAGATTGAGACGGCCTCCCAATCGTTTCAACGCTTCCAAAACCGTTCACGGACGATATGCTACCGTTGGTCGGCTGTGGACGGTGCTCCCCGCGAAGATATGGGCTATCATTCTTTGCTGCGCGGATTGTTACTTCTAGGGAGGCATGCCCGCGCCTCGATACAACGGATTGTTACTGGTAAGGCATGACCGCGATAGCTCGGCTATTTGCAGTCATGCCTTTTCTTTTTGATAATTCCGAAAGGAGGTTCAATAATGCTTGCGATTAAAAAGCTCAACAACAATGCCGTTCTTTGCCGCGACGGGCAGGGGCGCGACGTGATTGCCATGGGCAGGGGCGTCGGGTTTGGGGGAGAATTTCCCCGCGAGCTGCCGCTCTCTAAGATTGAGCATACGTTTTATGACATCGACCCCAAAGGGCAGGACGTCATGCGCGACCTTCCTTCTGAGATCGTGATGTTCACGGCCAAGGTGATGGACATCGTCGCCAACGAGCTGCCCTATGATCTGTCGACCAAGGCGACATTGTTCATGGCCGATCACCTGTCATTTGCGGTGGAGCGCGCGCAAAAGGGTTTTCGTATTGCGATGCCTCTCGCCTATGAAGTGCGCGAGACATATCCTAAGGAATACAAAGCGGCGCAGTTTATCGTTATGAGGCTCGAAAAGGAGCTTGGTGAACGACTTCCCAAAGAAGAGATTGCCAGCATTGCCATGAATCTCGTCAATGCGCGGGTTGTTCAGGCCATCGAGACCGCGAGCAAACCCACCAAGCAGTTTGACGATATGCTAGAAGATGTCACTGAGATCGTCGAGAGTGATTTTCGCATCATCGTTGACCGCGATTCCTACGATTTCACTCGCTATGCCACGCATCTGCGGTACCTGTTCAAGCGCATTCAAGCCGGCGAGTCGCTGAACAGCGCCAACATGCAGATGTACAAGAACTTTCGTGAGGAGTTTCCGCAGTTGGCAGAGTGCGTGAAGCATATCGGTTCCTATTGTCGTGAAACGTGGGACGCCACGCTCTCCGAGGAGGAGGAACTCTATCTGATGATCCATCTCAACCGGATCATCTCCAAAAAAGGATTGTAACCCGTAGCCATTCGGGGCATGACCTTTGCCGATTCGAACAGTAAGCCAAGATTGTGCAAAGGAGCCAATGATGGCAAATTACAAAAAGGTGGCAGAACAGATTCTCTCCACTGTGGGCGGGGCGGAAAACGTGGCTTCGGTTACGCATTGCATGACGCGCCTGCGCTTCAACCTCAAGGATGAAAGCCTCTCGAATGATGAGAAGCTTGAGGACATCTCGTCTATCATCAACGTCGTGCACGCCGGAGGGCAGGTGCAGCTGGTGATCGGGCCCACGGTCGACAAGGTCTACGACGAGGTTTGTAAGCAGGGCGGATTCGAGGTCACGGTATCGATTGACGAGGAACTCGATGGCCCTCAGCTTAGCTGGAAGGAGCGCTTGGCACCCAAGCACCTCTTCAATCAGCTGCTCGATGCCGTGAGCGGCGCTATCACCCCGATCCTTCCGATCTTTTGTGTCGCCGGTATCTTCAAGATGCTCGTCATTCTGTTTGGGCCCGAAGGCGCCGGTTTTATGTCCGAAACGAGCGACCTGTATCGGATCCTTTCCCTGGTGGGCGATGCGGCGTATTACTACTTCCCGGTGTTTGCCGCCTATAGCTCGGCTAAGAAGTTCAAAACGAGTCCTGTGCTGGCACTGCTCATCGCTGTTGTGATGATTTATCCCGACATGCTCGCTATTGTTGAGGACGGAAAGCCTTTCAGCGTCTTCGGCATCCCCATGCAGCTCGTCAACTACACCCAGGCTGTTCTTCCGGTCATCTTGATCACCTGGGCCCAGTCCTATGTTGAGCGCTTCTTTAAGAAGATCTCGCCTGATATGTTGCGCGTTCTGATCGTACCCGTGGGTACGGTGCTCGTGATGTTGCCGGTCGCGCTGTGCCTCTGCGGCCCTGCCGTCCAATTTGTCATGGGCCTTGTGGCCGATTTCATCATTTGGCTCGCCTCTGTTGCCGGTCCCGCTGCGACCGCGGTTATCGGCGCATTCTGGAATCTGATCATCGCCACCGGCATGCACGTGCCGATCTATACCGCCATATTGCCCGCCGCGCTCCAGAACGGTTACGACGCCATCTTATACCCCGGCGCCGCGGTTGTAGCCTACACCACGCTTGCCATCGCGCTCGCCTATGGCCTGCGCGCTAAGGACAAGGAGAATCGAGCCACGGGCTGGAACTTGTTCATCACCTATGCCTTCGGTCGCGTGAGTGAGCCCATCATCTACGGCATCCTGTTTCGCGACAAGAAAGCTCTTGCCTGGAACATGATTGGTGGTGCTGTCGGTGGTCTGCTGGTAAGCCTTCTTCATGCCAACGTCTATATCTTCACTGGCGTTGGTTTCCCATGGATGAACGTGCTCATGTTTGCTCAGGATATCATCCCCGGCACCATCGGGTGTCTTGCTGGCGGTGCCGTGACGTTTGCGTTGGCGATGGTTTTTGGATTTGAAGGACAGGAGAAGATGCCGTTGAAGTCCAAGAGCGGCGATTCTGAGGCTGTTGAATCCGTCGAGGCATAAGAGGCTACTGCACAAATATGCTCCCCAGCCGTTGCGCGGTCCGACCCCTTGGCCGCGCAACGGTACTGTGCTGTTGCACGGCACTTGCCGAGTCCGTTGCGTTCGACAGCGTGGGCCGGGAATTTGATAGAAAGGACGACACCATAATGTTTAGAGAAGATTTTTTATGGGGCGGGGCTCTGGCTGCAAACCAGTGCGAGGGAGGATGGAACGAAGGCGGTCGCGGTTTAGCCAATTCCGACATGCTGCCGTTTGGCGATCAACGCATGGACGTCATGCGGGGAGACCTTGATCCGCGTGCGTTGGCACCCGACAGCTTCTATCCCGCTCGCAAAGGCATTGATTTTTACCATAGGTACAAGCAGGATATTGAACTGTTTGCCCAGATGGGTTTTAAATGCCTGCGCTTATCGATCGCCTGGAGCCGCATTTTTCCCAAAGGAGACGAAGCCGAGCCCAATGAAGAAGGCCTTGCCTTTTACGAGGATGTTTTTAGGACGTGCCGCGCGCATGGCATTGAGCCTTTGGTGACGCTCAACCACTATGATGTCCCCATGCATCTCGTCGATGCGTATGGCGGATGGCGCGATCGCAGGTTGGTCGACCTGTTCGATCGATATTCGCGTACCGTGTTCGAGCGCTATCGGGGATTGGTCAATTATTGGCTGACCTTTAACGAGATCAACATCATGACGCAGGCGTGCTTTATGGCGGCGGGGATCATCTTCGAGCAAGGGGAGAATCGCTATGCAACGGTTCACACGGCCGTGCACCATGTATTGGTTGCGAGTGCCCGTGCGGTCGGGGCGTGTCATGAACTGTGCCCCGGGGCGAAGATCGGTTGCATGCTCAACGCAGGTGTCTTCTATCCGGCTACATGTGATCCGGACGATGTGCTGGCTGCGCAGGCTGAGAATCGCAGCCATTACATGTTTACCGACGTCCAGGTGCGCGGTGCGTACCCGAGCTATGTTCTCAAGGAATACGCCCGCCATGGTTTTGAGGTGCCCTATCGGGATGATGACCGCGAAGTACTGGCTGCAAACCTGGTCGATTTCGTCTCGTTTTCGTATTACTCGACGCGCGTCGCAAAAGCGCATGCGGAAGGTCAGTTCGATTCGAACCTTCTTCGCTCGGCGCCTAATCCGTATCTAAAACAGGAGCCTTGGGGGAGGTTTATCGACCCCAAAGGGCTGCGCGTCACCATGAATGAAATCTGGGATCGCTATCAAAAGCCGCTGTTCATCGTCGAAAACGGTTTGGGTGCTCCTGATGTGCCGGAAGATTCGGGTGAAATAGAAGACGACTATCGAGTTGAATACCTGCGGGCCCACATCGAGGCGATGAGGGAGACCGTCGAGCTCGACGGGGTGGAACTCATGGGATATACCTGTTGGGGCCCGATCGATTTGGTTTCGGTCGCCACAGGACAGATGCGTAAGCGCTACGGGTTTATCTATGTCGATCGAGACGATAGCGGTGCGGGCTCGTTTGAGAGACGTAAAAAGAAAAGCTTCGAATGGTACCGACGCGTAATAGCAAGCAATGGCGAAGACCTTGCGTAATAACGTTAAGATGGACAAATGCGCCCGTTGGGGGAATAGTCGTGCCACTTCGCTTGACAACAGGCTAAACTAGCTATTAAACATTTACTATTCTGTTTAGATTGAATTTGCGGTCGTTTAGTTGCCGAGCCACGGGGCGGTCAAGCCACGATGCTCGGCCGCGACCGATGCTAGGGGGAACGATGGCTAAAGCAAGCGTCCGCGAGATCAGCCGCATCACCGGCTTTTCGCCCGCGACCGTATCAAACGCGCTCAATCGCAAGCGCAGCGTGAGCGAGGAGACCGCCAAGGTCATTCTCGAGTGCGCGCAATCGCTCGGCTACCAGCAGTCGACGCAACTCGAGAGCATCCAGTTTGTGCTCGCGCGCAAGACGGGCGCCATCCTTGATGAGAGCACCTTCCATCCTGCGGTGATTGAGGGCGTGGAGCGTCAGGCGCGTCGTCACGGCATGAGCACGAGCTTTGTCTCGCTCGATTTTAGCGACTTGAACGCCGTGCGCCCGCAGGTCGAGAGCCTTATCGCCGACCCGGCTGCCGCCATCGTGCTGATGGGCACCGAGCTGGGTGAGGAAGACTACGCTTTGTTCGCCAACGCCGCCGCCCACCTGATCGTGCTCGACGGCTGGAGCGATCGCCAGTACTTTGATGCTGTAGTCATTGCCAACACCGATTCGGTGCTGCGTGCCGTGGATTACCTTATCGAGAAGGGCCACAAGCAAATCGGCTACCTGGCAGGCGACCTTCGCATCCGCAATTTCAAGGATCGCGAGCGCGGCTATCGCCAAGCGCTTGAAGATGCAGGCCTTGAGGCCAATCCGACATGGCGCGTCACGCTGGGCACCACGCTCGAGGGCGCCTATCGCGACATGGGCGCATGGCTCGATACCGTTTCGCATGATGAACTGCCGACGGCTTTCTTTGCCGAGAACGACGTCCTCGCCGTGGGTGCTATGCGTGCGTTGAGCGAGCATGGCATTCGCGTGCCCGAAGATGTCTCGATGATTGGCTTCGACGATCTTTCCGTGGGCGCCTTCTCCAACCCGCCACTCACCACGGTGCATGTTCCCAAGCACGAGGTGGGCGAGATCGCGGTGCGCCGTCTGGTGGGCAACATCCGCAATCCCAAGAGCTATACCTGCAAAACGGCCGTCTCGACCTATTTTGTCGAGCGCCAGAGCGTGCGCGAGCTCTAGGCAGAACGGCGCTTGATGAGCGATGCCCCCAGCTCGATCTTGAGCGGGTGGTGCTCGGCCTCGTCGATAACCTCGACGAGGCGCCGTGCGGCGACGGCGCCCATATACTCCGAAGGAACATTGAGCGTGGTCAGTTGTGGCTGCACGTAGGTTCCGCCGGCGTTGTTGTCGAAGCCGACGATGCGTACGTCATCGGGCACGCGATAACCACGCTCGATAAAGGCTTTCATGGCCCCAATAGCTATATCGTCAAAGACAGCGACGTAGTTTTGGGCGAGGGGTTCGCCCGAATCAATAATGTCGAGCATGTCGGCGTATGCTTCATCTGGAGCGACGGCGAGTTCGTGGATGATGCCGCACTTTTCCGAGCCCGATAGCTGACCGATGGCGTGCTCGTAGGCGAAGCGTCGTTCGGTGAAGTTGCTCACGGTAACGGGCGTCGTTAACAGCCCGGGGACAGATCCATACTTCGAATGCAGGTACTGCACGGCTAGCATCATGCTGGCGGCGTTGTCGATCTTGACCGTATCGACCCCAGCGCTCATGCATGAGTCCAACAGCAGCAGAGGGCAGTCCAGCGATGCAAACGGCATAAAATCCGATTCGAACATCTCAGTTGCAAGGATGATGACACCATCATATTGCGCTTCGGCGATGTCGGCGATCTGTTGCTGAGTGTTTTCGAACGGTGAGTAGTTCACCAGCGAAAACGAGAATCCCGCGTGTCTAAGAGCGCCCTCGACTCCGGCGAGCATATCGGCGAAGAAGGGGCGCGCAAAGATGCGGCGCCGGTTAAAGGCAACCAAGGCAACGGTTCCGCTCTTTTGGCGCTCGAACTTAATCTTGCTAAAGTCGTAACCTAGAGCTTCGGCGGTGCTAAGTACCAGCTGCCGTGTTTTTTCGCTTACGCCGCGTCGATTGTTAAGTGCAAGGGAAACGGCCGCTGCCGAAATTCCCAGCTGGTCAGCGATTTGTTTTGCAGTAACGGCCATGGTGTTTCCTAACGTTTGTGAACTTACCATGAGCTTAACACCAGGCTGTTTATTAAGCTAAATATTTAGTAATTAAACTTAAGAATCAATAGAAGTTAAGTAGCGCCCACAGTAGAGTTTGTCTCAGCAAACGCAACAACAAGGGGGACGAGATGATCAGCGGTATTTTCCAAATGCCCATTACGGATGAGAGTTATCCGTTTTCGAGCGCCGAGCGCTACTGTCATCTGAGCGCAAAGGATTACGTCGAGCGCGAGTATCGCGTTGACGGTACCGCCAACGTGTATCGCACCGCCGACGAAGACGGCGGCGTGGAGGTCATGACTGCCGACGCTCCTTATTCCAATCGGATCGTTGTTCGTGCTCCGAAAGATCCGGCGCAAGCGAGTGGCAATGTGGTCGTGGAGATCATCAATCCCACATCGTTTATGGAAATCGAGCGCATGTGGATTCTGGGTCACGGCGAGTTTGTGCGCTCTGGCGATATCTATGTGGGCATTACCAGCAAGCCCAACACCATCGCTAAGCTCAAGGAATTCAATCCCGATCGCTATGCCTTCATGAGCTGGGCAAACCCAACTCCCGAGCGGCCCTTTGACTTTGATCCGGAACAGCTCGTACGCGACGGCGCGCTTCCCGACATGGACATCTCTTACGAGACTGGCCTGTTTTGGGACATGTTGACCGATCTTGCGTGGCTCTTGCGCGGAGACTCCGACCTTAACCCGATCCGCGACTATCCTCGCCAGGCAATTTGCCTTACAGGATGGTCTCAGTCCGGCGCCTACCTGTTCCGCTACCTTAACAGCTTTGCCTATCGCGAGGAGGTGCGCCGCGACGGCCGCGTGTTTGACGGGTACCTGTCTGGCGGCGGCATCCATTCGATGTGCATTCCTGTCAATCAGTATGAATGCTGCCGGGAATACGCACACCATCTACTGCGTGTGGAGCACGTCGAGGAGCCGTTTATCGCCCTTCAGACCGAAAGCGAGAACGGTCGCTTTGAGAGTTGGCGCACGCTTATGCCCGATAGCGACGACCCCGATTTTAAATACCGGCTGTACGAGGTGACGGGTGCTTCCCACGATACGCAGTGGAGCTATGTCGACTATTACCAGGACGACGAGGACCTCAAGCGCATCGATCATTTGCCGGTGTACGTCGGCAAGCACGCCGAGGCAAACGCCTACCCGTCGCAGTACCTCTTCCACGCCGCTTTCCGCAACTTGTTCCGTTGGGTTCGCACGGGTGCCGCTCCGGCAACATGTCCGCGCATTGAGTTGGACGCGAACGGCGAGAACGTAAAGGATGCCTTGGGCAACACCAAGGGCGGCCTTCGCACTTGCCTGCTCGAGCATCCGTTTGCCCGCTATTCCAACACGAGCCTGGTGGAGCCGGGCCAGGGCACGGTCGATAAGACGAGCGACAAGGATGGCCTGTTTGGCCATATGGAGTCGTTTTCGGCATCGATGCTCAAGGAGCTGTACGGATCGCTCGAAAACTATCGCGCTCTGTGTGAGCGCGATACGGCGATCGAGGTGTCACAAGGTTTTATTTGTGCCGAGGATGCCCAAGCGATCGTTGACTTTGCCGTGACGTCCGCCAGCGAGCGAGGACTGAACTAGTAGGCACCAAGACCAGAAAGGGGTCTGCAATGGATATGACGTTGAATCAAAACGCTGCCGCCGAGATGTGGCGTCCGGTTATTCTGACGTTCGAGAGCGCCTGCTCGTTCGACAACCCGTTTTTGGATGTTGAGATTTGGGCGGAGTTCACCGGCCCGAGCGGCAGGGTAATTCGCCGTGAGGCCTACTGGGACGGCGAGCGTATCTATCGCGTGTCGTTTGCTCCGACCGAGCTCGGCGCTTGGAGCTATGTTATCGAGGCTCCCGAGCAGACCGGCCTTAATGGCTGCACGGGCCGCGTCGAGGCCGTGCCGTACGCGGGCGACCTCGATCTGTATCGCCACGGTTTTATCCGCGTTGCAGACGATTCGCGCATGTTTGCCTATTCAGATGGTACGCCGTTCTTTTGGCTGGGCGATACCCATTGGGAGTTTGCCTACCGTGAGAGCTGGGATGCCTTGATTATCAACTTCATCCGAACACCTCCCACATTCATCCGCACATGTGCGGATGAATGTGGGAACCCGATACCCTGAGGGCCGGACCGGCCGGCCCCGGAAGATCGGAGGACGGCATGTCCGGAAAGAGGAAGAAGGGTTCCGCGAAAGCGGCCCCGAGGGGCTACGGAAGGCTCACGAGGCACGAGCGGGACACGGTCCAGAGGATGCTGGAGCGCAGGGCCTCGTGCAGGGAGATCGCGAGGGAGCTGGGCAGGTCGCCCTCGACGGTGAGCGCCGAGGTGGCGTCGCACAGGTTCGTGACGGCGCCGAAG
>JAXKFZ010000076.1:0-3826 GCA_036550635.1 Collinsella sp.
ACACCACGGCAAAAATGCCCAGCGCTACCAGGATGCGGTTGCGCTTATGCTCGAGTGATTCTTTTTTCTTGCGCTTCTTCTTTTTCTTTTTGGGGTCGGCGGTGGCCATGACTCGTATCCTCCCATTTGAATGTATGAACACTCGCTCATATAATTTCGCGAGCAAAGGCCGCGGCAAGCGCGGCCTTGCGGGTTGGCGTAAACCTGGGCTAGAGAATGATCTCGCAGTCCGGCTCGGCGTCGGCCGTAAACTCAACAACGCGGTTGAGCACCTCGTCGAACTCAGCATCATCGGCCTCGAGCGTCAGCTTCTGGGTCATAAAGTTGACGGACACGGATTTGACGCCCTCGAGCTTGGCCAGCTCGTCCTGAAGCTCGCGCGCACAGTTGGCGCAATCGATCTCATCGAGCTTGTACTGCTTTTTCATGGTGGGTTCCTTTCCCGTTTTTGCGGCTTGGGTGCAGGCCGCGCTGGTACCGTGGTTGGTTGCTATTCGCAGATATGGCTCATGCCCTGGTTGAGCATGGTGTAGACGTGGTCGTCGGCGAGCGAGTATAGGATATTGCGCCCGTCGCGCCGGAATTTAACCAGGTGCGACTGCTTGAGTGTGCGCAGCTGGTGCGACACCGCGGACTGCGAGGTTTCGGTCGCTTCGGCGATGTCTGCCACGCAGAGCTCGCGGCCCATGAGGGCGTAAAGGATCTTGATGCGCGTGGTGTCGCTGAAGACCTTGAACAGGTCGGCGAGGTCGTAGAGAAGCTCCTCGTCGGGAAGGTCCTCGGGCGAGCAGGTGGTGGGGATCGCGGGTTCGGTGGCCTCGATGTCGGGTTTCGTTTCATCAACGCGGATGCTCATTGCAATATCCTTTCATATGAACATGCGCTCATATAACTTGCTTCCAATTATATGAGTGTATGTTCATATGTCAATGACGTTCAGGTAATTCGTTGCACAAAATGATGGGGAATAGTGGACGAGATCCCGGAGTGAGCGGTTTTGATAGCCGATGCCGGGGTGGGTGCCCCTGAGCCGTGCAAAAATTGGAGTATTCTGTAACGATAGGGGGTCCGTTAATTTATTGCAGGCCATATAATGCAGTTCAAGAGTTATCTTAGGGTGTTAATCCGATGAGTTCTTCCTCAAATGTTGCCTAACGCTCTCACGCAAGAGTGATTTCGCTTCACATTTGGATCCACTCGAGGGTGATAGACACCCGGCTCTGCTGAATACTCGCAATTTTGCACGTCGCTAAGGTGCCCACCTTGTTAGCCGGTCTAGCTTCCGGCCCCGAAGATCCTGCCCTCGGGCGCGAGGCTGCTTGTTTGGGCAAATGATGGGCTGTCGGGTTCGACAGTCTGCATGTCATCGATTGCCGGAGCCTCGTTAATCGTCGGATCGTCCAATGTGATGCCTTCGAGCATTGCTTTTTCGAGGTCGATTCGTTGGCGCTCTTCGGAATCCTGGCGAAGCTCCTCCTGGATTCGTTTCTTCTCCTCAATAAACCTTCTGAGTACAAACTGTCTCAGGTCTTCTTGCATGATTTGAAAGTCTTTTGGCAGACGCGAGGGGCGTATGCCCTCTTTCCGTTGGATCGCCTCCATGACCCTAACGAAAGCGCTGGCATGCATAAAGGAATAACGACTGACGGTGATGATTCCGTATCCCATGGACGCAAGCGCATTCTTGCGCTCCTCATCAATGGCGCGGTCTTCTTCCGCGTCATGATAAAACCCGTTGTATTCAATGTCTGTGCGAGATTTCTTTAGATACGCATCCATAAAGAACTTATTGCGTCTCGTGAGATTCTTTGCGGCGGCGGTGACCTGCACCTCGTAATCGGTCTCAATTCCCTTAATACCAAGCCCTCCTTCGCTTTTGGGCAGCGTCAGCATCATGACAAAGGCCGTTTCCATAGGAGACCGGCATCCGTCGCGCACACATTGGATCGCCTTTCGGGCAAGGGCCAGACCGTCGCATCTGGTAATGGAATTAAAGAACTGTTTTAACCTCTCGGTCGAGGTGAGCGCGAAATGCTCGTTATGCGAGGTGGAAGAGCCGGCTCCAAGGGAGTAAACGCCGCACAATTCAAAGTAGTACTCCACCAGTTCGCGAAAAGGGAGATAGGTGGCGGCCTGAAGCGCGCAAAGCTCAACGCCAACAATGAAGATGCCATCTTTGAGCTCTATAAAGCGTGAGTTCGAGAATCGTTTTGACGTAACGTGGCATTGACAGTTCATTGCGTAGCGCGCATTCCTGCGATCAAACACCATCACCTCGAGGGAATCATTTGCGTCGAGGGAAACATCATGTTTGGTGAGCCATTCTGCGGCTGCGTCAAGGAGCGTTCCGGTGGGACATGATCCGTAAATCGCGGCAGGGTTACAGGGCTCGGTGTCTTTCGCAGACGCCGAATACGCGGCCTGGTAGACCGCTTTTGCAGTGGTATGTGACAATACGATACTCATGGTATATATCGTGTCAGCTAATGCCGTGTTGATGGCGCTGAGTGGAAAAGCCGTTTTAGAGGTCTAACCAAATGCTGTCCAAAAGCTTGACGCAATTATGGGTTGGTATGCCCTAAATAAAAGTTTTCGCAGCTTAGCTATGGCATATAAATACTCAATTGCTGCACATTTGATACCGATGCATCACCATCCGACAACGAATTACGTGTCGGGAATTGGTCGAAATCGTTCAAAATGAGGGTTCAGAATTTGTGATGGCAGATCTATCTGTGGAACGTAGGGCGGCCCCGCTGCGGGGTTTTCCGCTGCGAGGCCGCTCGTGAACGGTGCCATGCTTGTCGCAGGCGTTTCTACTTGGCAAACAGGTTCTTGAGGTTGAACTCGGCTTGAACGGTGCGGAGCATGAGGTCGGTGTCGTCCAGACCCAGATGCTGCTCGCTGGCGTCGGCGGCGAGGGTTCCACGGCGGCGCGCCCAGTTCTCGAGCGCGGCGGGGGCGGACTCGCGGGGGAGCGAGCGGACGTCGGCATCCAGGCTGCGGCAGATCTGGCGCGAGTCGATGACGATGATCTTGCCGGCGCGGCGTGCCTCGGCGTAACCGTCCAGATGAATTTTGAACCAGCTGTCCTCGAACGCGGCGTTATGCGCCATGTACGGGTACTTCTTCATAAGCTTGAGCAGCTGCTTCTGCAGTTCCTTGTTCTCGCGGAACGGCTTTTTGCCGTCGATGTCGTCCCAGGTGATGTGGTGGATATTCGACAACGGCACATCCTCGCCGCGGTAGATGTCAGGCAGACCGCAGTAGTGCGCCTCGGCGTCGTGCGGGACGGCGTTGCTGGTGAGCTCCATGATTTCCCAACCCACATTGATGATGTAACCGCGCTCGGGTGCACGGCCGGTGGTCTCGATGTCGATACCGAGCACGGTGCCCTGGATGGGCTTGCGGGCGTAGGCCACACCGAGCGCGTCGCGGTCGCCGCGGATCTCGCGCATGACCGACGCGGCGGTGCGCTTTTGCATCTTGCCGATGGCGGCGCAGGTGTCGGCATCGGACAGGCCGCGCGAAAGCGTCGCGGGCGTCACGTTGCGCAGGCGTGCCTCGCCAATCTGGTCGCACAGGTCGCGGTTGCGGTCGGCCAGGTCGCGCACGGTGGCAAAGTCGAAGCCGGGGTCGTCCTCGGCGGTAAAGTACTCGGTCTCGAGCACCTTGAGGGCCTCTTCGCCCTTCTGGCGCTCGGACTCCATGGCGCCGTGATCGCCATAGATAAACATGGGAATAAACGGCTGGCGCTCGTATTCGAGTGCTTGTGAAACGTTCATATAACTGCTCCTTGGATGGGCCGCGTCGTGCGGCTCAGGGT
>JAXKFZ010000077.1:0-1978 GCA_036550635.1 Collinsella sp.
CAAGGAGGGCTTGTTTGTGAGCCGTCTGGACCTGTTCTCGGACGATGAGGACGACGAGGAGTAAATCGGTATGCACGAGGTTGGCATTGTCAACGGCATACTCGATACAGTGATTCGCGCGGCGCGTGGGGCGGGGGCCTCGCGCGCCGTTTTGGTAACGCTGCGTATCGGGGATATGACCGAAGTTGTGCGCGAGGCGCTCGACTTTGCATGGGAGACGTTCCGCGACGAGGACCCGCTCACGCGCGACTGCGAGCTTGCCGTGGAGGAAGTTCATCCACAAAGCGAGTGTCTAGACTGCGGGGAGGTCTTTGAGCACGATCGCTTCCATTGCCGCTGTCCCCAATGTGGCGGCGCCAACGTGCGTCTGCTGCACGGCCGCGAGCTCGACATCGCAAGTATCGAAATCGAAACCCCCGACGATTAGCCCGCTAGCCATCTGGTGATGGGGTATAAAGGGGCCAAAGTAAGGAGTGCCGAGTATGGCTGAGAAAACGATTGATATCGCGTCGCCGATTCTGTCGCGCAACGAGCGCCTGGCAGATCAGCTGCGACAGCGATTTAAAGAGACAAACACCTATGTGATCAACGTCTTGTCGAGCCCCGGTTCGGGCAAGACCACCACGATCCTGGGCACCAACGAGCGCCTGCGTGACAAGGCCGGCCTGCGCTGTGCCGTCATCGAGGGCGATATCGCCTCGGATGTCGACGCCATCACCATGAAGGAAGCCGGCATGCCCACCATCCAGATCAACACGGGCGGCCTGTGCCACCTCGAGGGCAACATGATCATGGAGGCCGTTGACGCGTTTGACCAGGCCGTTGGGCTCGATAACATCGACGTCATTTTTATCGAAAACGTGGGCAACTTGGTCTGTCCGGTCGACTTTGACCTGGGCGAGAACCTGTCCATCATGATTCTCTCGGTGCCCGAGGGCGACGACAAGCCTATCAAGTACCCGGGCATCTTCCAGCACGCCGGCGCACAGCTGCTCAACAAGGTAGACGTGGCCCCGGCTTTCGATTTTGACATGGATAGGTATACTAAGACACTCGATGACCTCAATCCGCAGGCGCCGCGGTTTGCCGTGAGCGCGCGCAAGGGCGAGGGCATGGATGCCTGGTGCGATTGGCTCATCGGGCAGATCGAGCAAGCAAGGGCGTAAATCGGCCGCCATACGGGCGGGCGTAGCCGCAGAGACACGAGATAGGAGCCTCTTTTGAAGCTCATCATCGCCGAGAAAAATGACGCCGCGCGGCAGATTGCCGAGCGTCTGTCCACGGGTAAACCCAAAAAGGACAAGGTGTACAACACCGCCATCTACCGTTTTGAGTGGAAGGGCGAGGAGTGCGTGACGATCGGTCTTGCCGGTCACATCCTTGCGCCCGATTTTTGCGACAGCGTGCTGTTCGATAAAAAGCTGGGCTGGTATTCGGTTACTGAGGACGGCGAGATGCTGCCGGCCGACATGCCCGATGGCCTGGCGCGCCCGCCCTATGACACCAAGCGCAAGCCGTTTCTTGCCGACGGTATCTCCATCAAGGGCTGGAAGCTTGAGAGTCTGCCCTACCTCACCTGGGCACCCGTCATTAAGCTGCCGGCCGAGAAGGAGCTCATCCGCTCGCTCAAGAACCTCGCCAAAAAGTCCGACAGCGTCATCATCGCTACGGACTTCGATCGCGAGGGCGAGCTGATCGGTTCGGACGCCCTCAACAAGGTGCGCGAGGTTGCGCCCGACTTGCCGGTCGCCCGCGCCCAGTATTCTTCGTTTACCAAGGCCGAGATCACGCAGGCCTTCGATAACCTTGTCTCGCTCGACCAGAATCTGGCCGACGCCGGCGAGAGCCGCCAGCACATCGACCTCATTTGGGGTGCGGTGCTCACGCGCTACCTGACGCTCGCCAAGTTTGGCGGCTTTGGCAACGTGCGTTCCGCCGGCCGCGTGCAGACGCCGACGCTTGCCCTGGTGGTCGAGCG
>JAXKFZ010000078.1:0-4789 GCA_036550635.1 Collinsella sp.
CGGAGCGTCCTCGTTAGCGAGCATTATGATGCCGCGCGTGCCGGGAAGCGCAAACGCCTTCATATTGCCGTTCGCACCCACCGAAGCCCATGCCGACGAAAAAGACCCCTTCAGGGTGCTCGTTCTCTCGCGCACCATGTTTGGTGTGGTCGTGGTCGACGTTGCCAACAAGAATACGCCCATCACGGGTGCCCAGGTCACGCTCACATCGCGCTATGCCGCAGGCAAGCAACTCGCCGCCACGACCGATGACGAAGGCACGGCCATCTTTGAGGTCGCGCCGCTTTCGGAAGGCTACGTGGACGAGGCAACGCTTCTCGACGCGTACGACTTTAACGGCGGCATCTCCATTAGCATGGCAGGCTACCGCGATGTCGAGATTCCCCTCGCGCGTATCCAGGGCGGCACCGCCATAACCGCTCCAACGCGTCCGCTTTCCGACGGCGAGCCGTACTTTCGACAGCTCACGTTCGACGAATGGGACATCCAGTACGCCGATGCTACGTTCATGGCATTGCCGAAGGACGACACGGCAAACGAGCAGCCCGATACGCACGCCTTTACCGTGCAGGCACATCTGCCACAGGGTGGACAGGCAACGCTGCACATCAACAAAGTGACGCCTGCCGCGGGCAGCTCACCCGAAAGCGTCACGCAGATTGGCCAAGTCAAGGCCAGCGCATCGGGCGCGGATAATCTGGCAATGTTCACACTCGAAGACAAGTTCCTCGATGCAGCGTCAAACCTTCTGGAAGAAGGGTGCAGGCTGCGCTTCGTCCTCGACTATCAGGGTAAAACCCACACGCTCTCCTCCCCCATGGCCGTTGTCACCGCGCCGGCCGCAAAGGCGGAATCGGGCTCGACCACTATCATTCCCACCACCATGGACCAAGAGATCACTCCGTTTGATTTCCCCGCATCGTTTCCCGGCATCGGCGGCAACAAGTTCACCTGCTGGATGCCCTCGTTCCCCATTTTGTTCGATTTCTCGTTTGCCGGGTACGTACTGTTTGGCGGAGGATACAAACCGGTCGGCTACATGAACGATTCGGGTAATCCGGATCCGGAGTACTGGAAGAAGTCGCCGCGCGAGTCGGGTGCCAAGCAGGCAAACCGCTACCTCGACGAAATGGAGGGGAAGTGGAATCAGTACAAGAGCATGAGTGCCGGTTCGGGCACCGATCCAAGGAACACCAAGCTCCTTCGCCACCACTGTACGCCGCTGTTCACGATGGATATCGCCACACAGCTGTACGGCTCGCTCGCCTACGATTGGGTGGGCAAAACCTGGGGTAGCAACAACGACCCCGCATACGGCAATATTAAAGCCCTCTTCCAGGTAAGAACCGACCTCAATTGGACCGAGCAGTTTACCCTAGGGCCGGTGCCGTTTTTCCTAAACGTCAACCCCTGGGTGCTGGCGAAGCTGGCGCTCGCCGTGGGTGCCCACACGCACGGCAGCGGCGCGGCGTTTTTTAAAAACATTTCGCTCGACTATTCAAACACCTCGGGCTCATTCACCATCCAGATCGGGCTTGCCGTCACCTTTGGCGCCGGCGTTGCAGGCGTCGCTTCGTCTGCCGTGCGCGGCGCCGCATCCCTCACGCTGTTCATTGGGTACGAGAAGGCAGATGGACACCAGCTTCCGCGACTGCGCGTTGGTGCAGACGTCGATGTCGATGTGATACTCCAGTTCGTAATGTTCAAGTGGACCACCAAGGCTTGGTCGGGGTCGTGGCCCACACTCCTCGATTCGTGGAATATGTCGGTGAACAATGGCAACCAGTATGTGCTCCAGCGCTCTGAGCTCGCATTGGGTGGAGATACGCCTTACACGTTGGATGCCCGCTTCGGCACGCCCAGCAACATCGAGGCGGGCGGCGTGCCGCAATTTATCGCATCGGCCACCATCGTCACCAACGCCGAGCTGCTCGCACGCGCCGAGGTTAAGGCCGCCGTCGTAAACGTCGCGCCCGTCGTGCGCGATTGGGATCAAGCGGTCACGCGCATTGAGCTCGAGGCAGATGCAGAAAGCGACGACACGGGGCAGATCGAGCATTTCGTCCATACACTGATAGAGAACGGCGAAAACGCCGCGCCGATGTATAAGTACACCCATATCGGGCAGGCGAGGGACGCCGCTGCGGACCCCAACGCCAATTCTGCTGGTGTATCGGAGGACGAGCGTGGCGGCATCAAGCCCTCGAGCGACAACGTGCTGTTTGCTGGCGTGCTCAGCGAAGCCCACATGAAGCTAACGGTGATTGCCGGCGTGGAGTGCTTGTTCCGTATCGCCTCGGTGCGCTACGGCGACAATGGCCGCTCGCGCCTGGTGGTGCACACAAAGGCAAACGGCACGTGGTCTGCCCCCATGCCCGTGGACTTTCCCCTTGGGTTTGGCGAGGGCGACGTGGAGCGCGACGGCATATTCGATTACGACTTCGACGTAGTGGAATATACGGACGGAAGAGAAAACCAGGACGCTTACGTGCTGCTGGTCTCGGGCGAGCGCCCTGACGGCGACAACACCCTTTTCGATACGGCAAGCACAGCCGGCATACTGTCCGTTGTGCGCCTGCGCATAAGCAACGACGGAGTTCGCGTGATGTCGCACACGTCGTGGCGCAGCATCTCGCGCGGCCGCCTTCAGGAGGATGGCTGCCATTGCCTGCAGTGCCCGCGTATCACGGTGGGCAAGACGCTGGTCGACGGGCGCCTGTCGGGTGCCTACCTCCACCGCCGCGGAACCACCGCAGAAAAGGCGCTCGGCAGCGAGGCTGAGGTTGCGCTGGAGTGCTTTACCCTGTGGTCGGACGTTTCGGGCGATAGCCTGACGTTCCGTCAAGTTCTCCGCTTTCCGCAAGCACCGTCGAGCATCGAGCTGGGTGCGCCCGAGAATATCAACGGCAAAATGGTGGTGCCCGTTGCATACGAGACCACAGACGGTTGTGGCTGCGCGTCGTACGCCGTGATCGGCCAGTCCATCGCGGGTTGGGGCGTTATGTCGCCAGATGCCACAGTACCCCACGCGGTGCCGTGGCCGCAGCACACGGGCTTTTTGGCAACCGTCAACGAGCAACTGCAGCATATCACTTGGACGCGAGACGCATCGGCATTTGCAACGCAGCCTGTGGGTGCCGCAGGCTGTGGCCCGGCATCGTTTAGCGTAAGCAACAACGGCAGGTGCGTGCTCTATGTAGAGAACACCGATGGCAAGGTGGGACAAACCTACGACGAAGAAGGCAACCCGGTAGCAGTGATGGGCAAGCACTTCCGCATCTTCGCCAGCACCTTGGCAGGCGATCTGTTCACGGAGCCGTTCGTGATGTGCGAGCTGGACCATCCCGTCGATCAGATAACGACATTTTTGACGTCGGGAGGCATGCTCTCCGCGCTCGCCACGCACATTGTGAGCGCGGAGAAGAGCGAGGCAGAGCTGCACGGCATCGAAGTGCCTTTGGTGGCGTGTGCCACTCCGACGGGCGCAGTCGCTACCTCGGGCGCGGTGGTGCCCGGAGCAGCAGGCGAATCCTTCATGGTCACGGTGCGAAACGACGGCAACACCTTGCTGACCGCCGGCACAATCGATCTGTACCGAGAGGGCTCCAGCCAGCCGTTCTCCAGCGCATCCATCGGGTTCGGAGTGAGCGCACGTATGGCTTCGATCTACGATCCAGAGCTTGCCGAGGACGCTTCGGACAACGATATGGCACGCGTGAAATATGCACTCGAGACGCTGGGCGCACGTTTTGCAACGCACCCGCTGGTAGCCGACAACGGCAACGCCGTGCTGGCACCGGGTTGCACGGCACAGTTCCGCATGAGCTTCGCCATCCCCGAGAGTTGGAGCGATGAAGTGGGCAAACGTGTAACGCTATATGCGAAGGCGCGTAATCTGGTGGCGCTCGATCCCGTAACGCTCGAGGAAATTCGACCGGGCGCAAACTCGGCGCTGGGTGCCGTACTGCACGAGCTTCATGTGCCCGACGCGGCATGCGAACGCTCAGAAGTTCAGGTCGGCGTATGCGACAACGCGGATACGACGGGGCTTCACGATGCACCGATGACGGCGGACGGCAGTGGCGGCTCCGGCGGAAGCAGCTCCGGTAGCGGCAGTGGCTCTGGCAGCGGCAAGGATCACGGCAATAACAAGCGCCCCGGAAAAGCGGGCGCGCTTGCGGGCACGGGCGATGTCAACGCTCCCCTTACGGCAGCCGCAGCAGCACTCGCCGCAGCAGGCGCCGGCCTCGTCGCCTACAGCGCCCGCCGCACGGCGCTCGAAACCGACACCGCTGATGAGGTCAATTCGGATAGGCCTCGCTAGCTCTCAGTTACCTTTGCGAGAGACGCCGACTCGGCTCATCGAACATCAAAATGGGCTGGTTTTGGATACCCAGAGCCAGCCCATTACGCATTAGATGTCGTCAGAGGAGTCGAGTTCTGCCTCGAGCTTGGCACGCCGTCTTTTCGCCAACAATCCGCACGACACGTCTTCGACAGCGTATCCAACCGCAAACGCAGCAAGACACATTCGGCCGTCTTCAAACTTACTCGGACAGAGCCGACTCGGTTTTGTCCGAGTAAACGAATCTCCATCGAACTCCGAACGATTGTTCGATGGATTTCGTGTTGGTTGGAATCGTCTGTAGGCTGGGCTATGCTACCTTGACTATCTATATGACTTAAACGCAGCAAAGGAGCACCGAGAGAGCGAGTATGGCAAAAAACACCGCAAACTATGGTAACGACAGTATCCGCCAGCTCAAGGACGAGGAGCGCGTACGCCTGC
>JAXKFZ010000079.1:0-5255 GCA_036550635.1 Collinsella sp.
GGAAGGCAATGACGTCGTGGCGCGTGACTTCCTCGATCTCATCGACCTTCGCCTTCTCAAAGTTGGCATGGTCGCGGATCCACTGGGCCTCGTCTTTGGAAATACCGATCTTGCCGAGCTCCGCCTGGGCCTCGCAGGCCAAGACCTCGATCTCCTGCCAAATGGCGTACTTGTTCTCGAGGGAGAAAATGTGTCCCATCTCCGGGCGGGTATAGCGATCGATCATAGCGGCTCCTTTTTGGTTATTGGCACGTTGGTCGTAACCCAACCATTGTACCGTGCGCAGGTGCAAGTATGGGCAGTAGGCATTAACCTAACATTTTGGAATTGGAGCGGGCAACGGGACGTCCGCGCATTTGCTTCGCAAATACGCACCGGCTTCAGGCGAGCCCCTCAGCTTCACGAAGCCGAAGGGGAAGACTTTGTTGAATTAGCCGTCCCCATGTCTCCCGCGCCCGGTAGAGCGGGCAACGGGACGTCTGCGCATTTGCTTCGCAAATACGCACCGGCTGCGGTCGCCTATCGGCGACCTTGCCTGCTCGCTATAAACGCTTCGCGTTTATTTAACGCTCGCACCCTGGCGGGTTCGAGTCCCGGCACTTTATTGAAAAAAGCACGACACCGAAGCGGTGTCGTGCTTTTACTTTTTTTGGAGCGGGCAACGGGACTCGAACCCGCGAGTGTCAGCTTGGGAAGCTGATGCCTTACCACTTGGCGATGCCCGCATATGTGGGGGATAGTATAACGCGGTTGTCTTGTTCGATACAAGGGTGGCGATGCTTGTTTTAGCTGTGGAGATTCGTTTGAAAATCGCGTCAATTGTGGAGATGAGGACCTTTGGCCTCCTGTTTTCCCTATCTTCTACCTGCACTTTTGCTTGATTGTTGTATTTGAGCTCAATTTGTCAGGAAATGGGCAAGCTTTTGGTCAGGCTCCGGTACTTACCCGCATGAACCTCGGGGGTAGCCTCATCCTACGCGTCGCAGCCTCCCCGTGCGGCGCACGAGGGATAAGGAGCAGCCATGTCCAACGCACCCACGCACTCTGTCCACAGCGCAATCGCAACAGGTCCGCTGCTCCTGCTCCTCTTCCTGCTTTTCGGCTGCCTGGCACCGAGAGCCACATTTGCCGTCGATGGCTACGACCAACTCGGCTTCCGCACTATTAGCGATGATTGTGGGCCCTTCTTCATCGGCAAGTATGAAGCTCAAGACACCTCGATTGCCTACTGCATGAACCAGGAGCGCCCCGGCCCCACCAAACCGGGCGGCCCATGGCTCAACTTTGATCAAGGCTGGGTGTGGCTCGACGACGAGTTCGCGGCAATCGTTTGTCACGGATATCCCACCACCACGTCGTTTGGCGGTTACCATCTTTCACCCGATCGCGCCCGCGCCGCCACCCAGCTTGCCGTATGGATGCTCAACGGCACTACCCATGTCGACGGCACCTACTCCTACACGACCGCTCAGGGTAAAACCAAGAGCGGACACTTTACCGCCGACAATGAAGTCGTGGCGGCTGCGCGGTGGCTCCACGACAGCGCAAAATCAGGAAGCATCGAAGCCGCTCCGCACCGCGCGCGACGCTATCTAGGGGCCGTATCGGGCGGCAGCAAACGTCAAGACATGCTCTATGTACTGCCGGCGGTCTCTGTTTCCTTCCAAAAGCAGTCTGCAAACGCTGCCATTACCAGCGGAAACAATACTTATCAGTTTGACGGGGCAACATTCGATGTTTTTGAGAGCACCAGCGGCGCGCGTGTCGGCACCGTCCAGATGGACAGCAACGGTCGAGCGCAGGCAACACTTCTGCCCAACACGGCATACTACCTAGTTGAAACGAAGGCGCCGGCCGGCTATGTCCCCCGCCACGATCGTATTGCCTTTACCACGGGGAATGACGGCGGGCGGGTCGCCATTGATGAACAGCCCGGCACCATCAACCTGCGTATCGTAAAACTCGATGCCGCGACGAATGCCGGCCCCCAGGCGGGATCTTCACTCGCAGGAGCAGAGTTCACGTGTGTGTCGCAATCAACCCCTGGATGGGCGCAAATTCTCACGACTGACGAAAGCGGTCGGGCTACCCTCGTCGATGTCCCCTTAGGAACCTTTACCATCTACGAATCAAAAGCCCCCGAGGGCTACCTGCCATCCAACGACAGCTGGACCTATACCGTTGGAGCCGACCAGCTCGGCGATTCAGGCGTGGTCGAGATCGAATCTCGCGTTTCCGATATCCCCATTGCGTTTAACCTTGAGATTTCCAAATTCAAGGATTACGGCAATAGCGACCAATCCGGCCTGGAGCAGCCGGCGGGTGGTGTTGTCTTTGAAGTTGTCAGCAACAGCTCTCAGCAGGTTGTTGGCACATTGACCACAAACATCTATGGCTTTGCCTCCACCAAAGATCAGCCCGAAGCATGGTTCGGCACAGGCAAGCGACCCGCCGGTGTCCACGGAGCCGTCCCATACGACCGTGCCGGCTACACGATTCGCGAGGTTCCGGAAACCGTCCCCGAGGGTTTTAAACGTGCAGGGGAATGGACCGTCGGGGCCAATCAGATTTCCAACGGCGCCGAGCTTCAATATATCGTGGACAACCACGCTCTGTCGACGCATCTCCAGATTGTAAAACGCGATGCCCAAACAGGCGCTTCTGTTCCACTAGCCGGATTCACCTTCCAACTCCTCGACAGCAATCACGAACCTGTCTCACAAACTTGCTGGTATCCAGCACATAACGTAATGGACACCTTTACGACTGACGCGACCGGGACCGTCACACTGCCAGAATCGCTCGTGCCGGGCACCTATTATGTACGCGAAGCCTCGGCCAAAGAGCCCTATCTTGTCGGCGAAGAGATCGAGGTAAACATACCCGCCGACATGAACCTAACGCCCGTTGTAATCGCCTCGTATTATGACCACGCCGCGACCGGAAACATCAGGATCGTTAAAACCGATGCCGTAGACGGCAGCAGCCTCACGGGCGCCGTCTTTGAGATCCGTGCCTCGGGTGATATCGTGCGCCCCGACGGTAGCATTGCCGCGCTCGACGGTGAGACTGTCGCTGCCGTCACGACGGATGAAACTGGAGAAGCACGCGCGGACGACCTCCCGCTGGGATCTGGCACCGCACGCTACGAGGTTGTCGAGACTCAAGCGCCGGCAGGCTTCTTACTCGATCGGACATCCCATATTGTCGACCTTACTTATGCCGACCAGAAAACACCCGTTGTAGAAGCACGGCTTAACGTATCCGACGATTACACCAAGGTAGATATCTCCAAGGTCGATGCAAGCGGCGAGCAGGAAGTGGAAGGCGCACAGCTCACCTTATATGGTCCCGATAAAACCGAAATAGACTCCTGGACCTCATCCGACAAGCCACACCGCGTCGAACATCTTGCACCCGGCACCTACTCGTTGCGCGAAATGATGTCTCCGCGGACCTATGACCTTGCCGAGGAGATAACGTTTGAAATAAAAGATACGGGAGAAGTCCAATCCGTCGCGATGAAGGATGCGCCCATCGAGATCAAGGGGCAGGTCGACAAGCGTCAGGAACTTGTCCAACCTATCGAAAAGGGCCTGTTGGCTAACGGCGATGGTAAAAACCGCGCCACGACGCAAACCAATAGTGATGGGCTTTTCTCCTATACCATCGATGCTCGAAACGATTCCGCTACTTGGGTTGATGAGTTTACGATTACCGATGATCTTGAGTGCGCCAAAGACGGCACGGCGAGATTCATCTCAATCGAAACCCCCGTCGCCATCGGCGACCTCAACGGTCTGTGCAACGTGTGGTATCGCACGACGCCGTTGGACTCGACAGACGTCGATGAACCGGCGAACGCGACACTTGACGATGGACACGAAAATCCTTGGCTTGAGTCCGACGAAGTAAAAGAGAGCCTTGGTGAGGACTGTCGCCTCGTCGATTACGACGGCTGGCGCCTCTGGAAGGCGGATGTCTCGACCACGGAATCCACCACACTCGAGGCGGAAGAGCTCGACCTTACACCCAATACCGTCGTAACGGGCATTCGAATTGAATACGGTGCGGTAGCCGCCGACTTTACGACTCGAAGCGATGCGGATTCTTGGACCCGCGATGATCTCAAAGATGAGCACGACGACCTTGACGATGCCAAAGCAATCCTTGGCACAGACGCTCGGGGCGCAATCGTGCACATGCAGGCGACGTCGGCTTATACGCCCCAAACCGCACTCACCAACAGCGCACGCGTCGATCTTTGCCGCAACGGCGGCGGCGATAAACTTGAGTCACATGACGAGGACCGTGTCATTCAACGCTGTACCCTACTGCAGGACCTACCGGCAACAGGATCAGTTCCCATCGCCGCTTGCATCACCGCGCTCCTGACCTCGGGTGCCGCAGCCCTATGGTTCGCTCGCCTTAGGTCGACCCCAAAGAAGCGCTAGCGCGATGAAAAAGCGGGCGAGCCAGTCCCCTGGCTCGCCCGCTTTCAATCATGTAAATCGCCGTATCTACTCTGCAGACGAAGATCCACCATCAACGATTGCCTGCTCGGACTCAGGAATCCCATCGGCACCCGTACTCTGTTCTTGCTCCACCTCTTCGCTGATTGCGGAGGCGGGGGTCGAGCCCTTTGCACCCACGATGTAGGCAGCCCCAAATCCTAACGCAATGGCAATCAAGGTCAAAATCACGTAGACAGGCCAATGGCGCTTAATATACGAAAACACGTTGACTCCTTAGAGCTCCGTCTACGAACGGCGGATAACCTCGGTCACGACCTCGGATACCGTGGCAATGTTCGTCGGGTTGACATTGTGGGGCAGGTCGTCCTCGGTACGAGCGCAAGCCAGACGCGTGCCGTCCACGCCGGCGATGGTGAGGGCTCGGCGGCTCGCCTCGAGCGCGGCATAGGCATCGGTCTTGGCATAGGGCATCTCGAGCGCGCCACAATCGACATGGAACGACTTGCACACCTTGCTGACCAGGTTCATGATGCGGCGATCGCCCTTGAGCAGCTGCTGTTCGCCCTCGACCGTCACCACCGAAAGCCTACCGGCGCCGACGGATTCAAGATTGATGAAGAATACGCCGCGGAGCTTATCGCGATGCGAAGCCAAGAAGGCCTTCATGCCGGCGCCATCACAATCCGAGGCGCCCGTTGCCACAAACCAGATATCGTGACCGAGCAGCTCATCATCGCCCATAGAGGCGACAGCCGAGAGCATATCTTCGGAAGAAGCGCC
>JAXKFZ010000080.1:0-7424 GCA_036550635.1 Collinsella sp.
ACCTCATCGTCGGGCACATCGCCGCGCATGCCGACGGTGACCTCACGGTATTTGTAGCCGGTCGACATGTCGTTGTGATACTCGATCTTGTGCGGCCAGCGGGCGAGGATCTTCTCGCACACGCCGGTCTGCTCGATCACCTGGTGCGGCGTGAGGCCGCAAGAGGAGTCGTAGGGCATGTCGCCGGTCAGATACTCCCAATCGTTGGCTTTGAGGTCGTACATGACCAGGCCGCCCATCTCGCCGATGTAGGAGTTGAGACCGAGCACGCGCGCGTCCTCGTGGATCATGGTACGGTTGCGGCCCGAGGTGGGAACCACCTGAATACCAGCGCGAGCGAGCGCCACGACGGCCTCGACGAGTTTGGTCGAGGGGTTGCCGTCGTTGTCGCGTAGCACGCACGAGCCGGGTGCGAGCATCGTGGCATCCAGGTCGGTAAAGACGTATTTGACCTTGGCCAAGCGCTCGCGCATCTCGCCCGAAAGCTCGGCAACGGTCGGCAGGGTATTGTGGGACATGGTTACTCCGTTTACGTAGAAGGGTTTGGACTTGGACGGCATGTTTTGATTGAGGGAACACGCTTATGGCGACAGCGCACTCAGGGCGCCGCCGCCATCATGGTTCATTAGTCAAACTGGGTAACATCGATCAGGCGATTGGCCAGCGAAAGGTCGCTCTCGATGGGCACGAACTCGTCGCCCACGTGCATGAGCTCCTCGTCACCCTTTGCCAGCAGCAAGACAATGGTGGGAGCATCGGGGTTGACGTACTCCTCGCGCGCCGCCTTGAACGCCGCATGCACAGCGGCTTCGCGGTCGAGGATGATCTTGTTCGGCGTATCGTCGGGAACATGCTCAGCAAGCTCGCGACAGACCTTCATCGGGTCCTCGTGAGCTGGATCCTCGTTGGCAAAGATCATCAGGTCGGAATACGGTGCGGCCTCGCGCGGAAGCTGCTCGCGGCGCTCTTGCGCCTTGCCGCCGGCAGCGCCAAACAGCGCAATGACGGGGCTAGCGGGAAACGCGCGCTTGACCGACGAGAAAAGCGAACGGAACGAAAGCTGGTTGTGCGCATAGTCGACGACGCAGATCACGCGACCGTCCTTCGACTCCACGACCTCCATACGGCCCGGCACACGCAGTTTGGAGAGGCCCTTCTTGATGGCATCGATACCGATGCCGATCTCGCGCGCAGCGGCGATAGCGACCAGCGCGTTTTCCACGTTAAAGTCTCCCGCGATACCCAGCAGGACCTTCTCCCCCGCCTCGGACTCGTCGGCACACAGGCCATGCAAGTTGAACTCGATGCTAAAGCCGACCATGCGTACGTCGCTCGCCCACAGGCTTGCCTCGGGATGCTCGACCCCAACGGTCACCAAGCGATCGGCCGTCGACGCTGCCTCCAGCACACGGTCGACCTCTTCGGTGCCCAGATTCACCACGGCGGTCTTTGCCTGGTCAAAGATCCTGAGTTTGCTCTCAAAATAATCCTCAAACGTGGGGTGTTCGATCGGCGAGATGTGGTCGCGGCCGATGTTGAGGAAGCACGCCACGTCAAACGGCAGATTCTCGACGCGTTGGTACTTGAGCGCCTGGCTCGAAACCTCCATGACCATGGACTGGCGACCGGACGTGCGACAGTTGGCGATATGGCGCCAGATCTCGGGGGCCTCGGGCGTGGTGTTGGTGCTCTCGTAGCACTCGATACCATCGTCGGTGTTCACCGAACCGATCATGCCGCAGGACTCGCCCGCCGCCTTGATGATGGACTGGAGCATAAAAGCGGCCGTGGTCTTTCCCTTGGTGCCGGTGATGCCCACGATCTTGACGTCGTGGTCGGGACGGTCGTAGACCTCCGGCGGCAACAGGGCCATGGCCGTGCGAACACTATCAACAACCAGCATCGCAGCACTGCTCTCCTTCGCCAGCGGCTCCAGAGACTCGACCAGCGACTCCTCGCACACAAATGCGACGGCGCCCGCATCGAGCGCCATGCTCAAAAACGCGGGCTTAAAGGCAGCACCTTTGCAAAAGAATACGTCACCTGCCGAGACCGCGCGCGAATCAAACGAGCAGCCGGTCACGGCACGCCCGTCAACCTGCTCTGATGCGCGCAGCTCGCCGCACACATCGAGCAGCTTGGCAAGCGTATCGACCGTGGTCACGGTCGCGGAATCCGAATGGTGCATCTTTCACCTTTCTCAGCCATTTGGCAGGGACGGTTTTTATAGTAACTGAAACGCACCCACGCAAAAACGGCTCCCGGAGGAGCCGTTACGCGCAGGCGTTCGTAAGCCGAGGCTAGGCAGCCTGAACAGTGGGCTGGTCCTCGTCGATAAAGAAGCGCTTGTACCACACCAAGAACACGAGCGGCGTATAGATCTTGCGCTGGAAATCGCCCTTGCCCGCAAAGTGCAGATCGAGCAGGTGCATGAGCTCGTCGGTATCGAAGAACTCGCTTGCCCACGGCGCGGTGAAGTACTCCTTGACATAGTCGTACCACTTTTGCTCGCGCAGCCAGTAGACAATCGGCACCGGGAAGCCCACCTTGGGACGGGTGGCCCACTCATCGGGCAGCGACTTGTTGGCAGCGTGGCGGAGTACCTGTTTGTTGCCGTTCTCGTTGATGCGGTAGCGGTCGGGAATGTGCTCGGCGAACTCCATGACTTTGCGGTCCAGGAAGGGCACGCGCAGCTCCAGTGAGTGTGCCATGCACATCTTGTCGGCCTTGAGCAGAATGTCGCCCGGGAGCCACATGTTCATGTCCAGGTACTGCTTCTTGACCAGCTCGGGCTGACCCTTCACGCGCGCATAGATGGGAGCGGCAAGCTCGAAGGCACCATCGCCGGTGTTGTACTCGGGCTTGAGCACGTCGTCGACCTCGCGCTCCGGCCATACCAGAGCCTGTCCCAGGAACGACTTCTCGGGGATCTCGGCACCCTTGACCAGGAAGTTATGTCCCTTGAAGTACGGCATATGCAGCGCCAGGTTACCGAGCGCGCGACGGACGGGCAGCGGCACCATCTTTTTGTACTTGCGCACCGGGACCGTATCCTCGTAGTAGGCGTAGCCGCCAAAGAGTTCGTCGGCGCCTTCGCCCGAAAGCACCACGGTGACGTCCTTGCGGGCCATCTCGGCCAAGAACCACAGCGGCACGGAAGACAGGTTGGACTGCGGCTCGTCCATGTGATACTGGATGTCCTCGAGCGCACCGAAGAACTCGTCGGCGGTAATCATCTTGCGAACGTTTTCGACGCCGAGCTTATCGGAAAGCTCCTTGGCGTAGTTGGTCTCGTTGAAGTTCTTGTAGTCAAAGCCCACCGAGAAGGTCTTGTCGGGCATAAGGCATGCGGCGATGTAGCTGGAGTCGACGCCACCGGAGAGGAACGACGCGACCTTGACGTCGGCGATGCGATGGGCCTCGACGCTCTCGTGCACGACCTCGTCCAGCTCATCGACATACTCTTCGAACGGCTTCTCGACGGCAGAGTAATCGCAATCCCAGTAACGCTCGATGTTCATCTTGCCGGTCGGGATATCGACGGTAAAGTAGTGCGCCGGCGGCAGCTTGTAGACACCCTCGAAGAAGGTCTCCTCGGTTGCCGAATACTGCAGCGTCATGTACGGACGCAGAGCCTTTTTGTTGACCGCCTTGTGGAAGTGCGGGTAGTCCAGGAAGCTCTTGATCTCGGAACCAAAGAGCACGCCCGGAGCGCCGTCGCCCGCATCGGCCATGGGATAGTAGTAGAGCGGCTTGATGCCAAAGATGTCGCGGGCGCCAAAAAGCTTGTTCTTCTTTTTGTCCCAGATGACGAAGGCGTACATACCGCGCAGGCGATCGAGAACGGCCTCGCCCCACTCCTCGTAGCCGTGCAGGAGGCTCTCGGTGTCGGCGCCGCAGTGGAACTTGTAGCCCTTGGCCTCGAGCTCGGAACGGAGTTCTTGGAAGTTGTAGATCTCGCCGTTGAAGACAATGACGACGCTACCGTCCTCGTTGGCCATGGGTTGGGCGCCAGCCTCGGTCAGGTCGAGGATCGACAAGCGGCGGAAGCCGAGGGCAACGCGGCCGTCGATAAACTGACCGCCCATGTCGGGACCGCGATGGACGATGCGGTCCATCATCTTGGTGAGCACCTCGGATTGGTTATCCGTCCCACCGACAAAACCGACAAAACCGCACATATACTATCCCCTCTGCTGTTGCTGGGCATCAAATCGAATCAGTAGCTTTTGAGTATACCCGAGGGCGTAAAGAGGGGCGGAATGTTCAGGCAATCTCAACTGAATCAGCTCCGCTGTGACACGCGCCGGTTACCTTTAATGGATATGAGGTGAATGGGGCGATTGTTTTGCTATACTCTCTCCGCACGGGCGATTGGCGCAACGGTTAGCGCAGGTGCTTTACACGCACAAGGCTGGGGGTTCGAATCCCTCATCGCCCACCACTGAATTGTTAGGCTCCCAGCAATGGGAGCCTTACTTTTTTGGGCCCATCGCAGAGGGATTCGAACCCGCAAGGGTGCGGAGCTGAGGAAACGCGAAGCGTTTTCCAGCGCAGCACGCGAGGGCCGTAGGCCCGAAGCGAGAGCGGGCGGCGTCAGCCGCACGCGGACATCCCTCATCGCCCACCACTGAATTGGAAACGGTCCTCGCAAGGGGACCGTTTTTTGTTTGGGCCCAGCGCATGGGATTCGAACCCTAAGGACCCCTTATTTCAAGGTCCGTGGCCAAATAATGGCAAAAATGAGTAATGCTGCTTTGTTTGCAACATATAAAAAGATAGTATTTGCTTAAGTTACGCAACATATGTCCATTATAAGGACTAACAGTTGGATCAAAATCGTGCTTTCATCGCCATTTCGACTTGCTATCTGGCCTTATTAGTCCAAAATTGCTGCTACCAAATCGGTAACAGTACTCATATTTGATGTTTTTTGACCAGCAGGTCTCCCTGCCTTAGCAAATCTAAGGCAAAACGGGCTCCAGACCGCTGAATCATGCCGCATAGGACACGCCCACAGTCCGGAACCCGGTCCAAATTGAGTTATTGCGCTGCGTTAGCCCAAGACACCCGACAGGATCTCGATCAGGCTGTCCACGTCGGCTTCTTCGCAGACAAGTGGTGGCAAGAAACGCAGCGTATGAGCACCCGTAGCGTTAATCACGGCACCGGCGGCCAGCGCGCCGGCCACAACGTCGTGTGCATCACCCGCAGTATCGTCCAGATCGCAGCCGAGCATCAGGCCACGGCCACGAACCTCTACCACATGCGGAAGCTTAGCCAGCGCCTGCTCCATATAGACACCCACCTTGGCAGCATGCTCGGCATAATCGCCACGCACAAGCGCGGAGAGCGTCGCGGCACACGCCGCGATGGCCAAGCAGCTACCGCCAAAAGTCGAGCCGTGGTCGCCCGGCTTAAACACGTCGGCAATCTCCTTCTTTGC
Organism: Collinsella sp.; assembly: GCA_036550635.1. Classification (GTDB taxonomy): domain Bacteria; phylum Actinomycetota; class Coriobacteriia; order Coriobacteriales; family Coriobacteriaceae; genus Collinsella. Next base: position 5,447 of record JAXKFZ010000080.1, read on the forward strand.
CACGACGGCACCCATGGGCACGCCGTCGGCAATGCCCTTGGCAAGGCTCATGATGTCGGGCTCCACGCCATAGGTCTGGAACGCAAACGGCTTACCCGTGCGGAAGATACCGCACTGGACCTCGTCGGCGATAAGCACGGCACCCACCTCGTGCGCCAAGTCGCGCGCCGTAGCCATAAACTCCTCGGTCATGGGGTGCACGCCACTCTCACCCTGGATCGGCTCGAGCATCACGGCACAAATCTCGCTCCCCAGCTGCTTAAAGATTGCACGCAGTTCATCGACATCGTTGGGCGTGCAGGCCACAAAGCCACCCGGCAGCGGGCGGAAACTGTCCTGCAGCCAATCCTGCATGGTGGCCGCAATAGTCTCGAGCGTACGGCCGTGGAAGCCGCCGCGCATGCACACGATAGTGTTGCCGCCATTACCGGCACGCTTGGCGTACAGGCGCGCAAGCTTCATCGAGCCCTCGTTGGCCTCGGCGCCGGAGTTGGCAAAGAACGTCTCCCACACCTGCTCGCCCGCAGCCGGGGCACCAAGAGCAGCTGCCGTGGTCTCATCGCCGGCGGCAATAGCATCGGCAAGCACGCGCGCACCATCTACGTCGTCGTTAGCAAGCTTGGACAGCAGCGCCGCGACCTGTCCGCGCTGCTCAATGTAGAAGTAATTAGAGACATGCATGAGCTTTTTGGTCTGCGCCTCGAGCGCCGAGAGCACAGCCAGGTTGCCATGACCTAGGCTGCACACGCCGATGCCGGCAAGAAAGTCGAGGTACTCACGGCCATCGTCGCCGGTGAGCTTCATGCCGTGACCCTCGACAAACTCGACCGGAGAGCGGCCAAAGGTATGCATAACGTAATGGGATTCAAGCGATTGCTGAGCTGCAAGTGACATGGGATGCCTTTCGTTGGGCGCCAGACGGCGCGGGGCTATGGGTGCAGGAATGGGGCGGCTGCGGGTCAGCTAGACCGTCTGAAGCTTCTCGACCTCGTCGAGGTTCTCGGTCAGGCGCGCCGCAAAGGTCGAAAGCGGGTGCGGGTGCGTATCGAACTCGTAGGCCGTCTCGGTGGAATGGATCACGGTACCGACGCCGGCATCGGTCAGCAGCTCCAGGAGCAGAGAATGCGGCGTGGTACCGTTAATGATGTGGGCACGAAATACGCCGCCGACAAGCGCATCGACGGCCGCACGCAGCTTGGGAATCATGCCCTTATCGACCTCCCCGCCGTAGAGCATCTCGTTAACCTCGTCGAGCGTTAGGTTAGAGATAAGCGAATCCTTATCGCTAAAGTCCTTGTACAGGCCATCGACGTCGGTCAAAAAGATCGCCTTATGCGCATGAAGCGCCGCCGCAACGGCACCAGCAGCGGTGTCGGCATTGATGTTGAAGAATCCGCCGTCCTCCCCCGCCGCGACGGTAGCGATGACGGGGATGTACTCGCTATCGAGTAAGCGCTCGATATAGTCGGTGTTGACGTGCGTCACTTTGCCCACGCGACCGAGCTCGGGGTCGAGCGGCTCGGCGATGAGCGTGCCGGCATCGCTGCCCGACACGCCCACGGCCAGGTTGCCGTGGTGGTTGATGGCAGCAACCAGCTCCTGGTTAACCTTGCCGCCCAGCACCTCGCGCACGATATCCATAGTCGCCGGCGTGGTCACGCGCTGGCCGTTCTTAAACTCGACGGGAATATCGTAATGGCTCAGCGCCTCGTTGATAGCCTTGCCGCCGCCATGCACGATGACGGGGCGCATACCGATGATCTTGAGCAAAACGATGTCGCTCATCACGTCGCGGCGCAGCTGCTCATCAACCATGGCGGCTCCGCCATATTTGATAACAACCGTCTTGCCGGTCAGGTTCTTAATCCACGGCAGCGCTTCGAACAGCAGCTGCGCGGTTGCTTCGTTGGATTCGCTCGAACGACAATCGCGTGCGAATTTCATAATCTGCCTCGTCTTTCGTATCGTTATCGCGCCG
>JAXKFZ010000081.1:0-33499 GCA_036550635.1 Collinsella sp.
CTAGCTCAGCATTGCATCCATCATCTCGGAGTTGACGGAGTCGTCGGCAGACCACTCGCCGTCGTCGTTGCAGGTGTACTTGAAGATAACCGTGGTCTTCCTGGGCTCGGTGGCCTTGGTCACATCGACCATAACCTGACCGGCCATCTTGTACAGCTCGTCATCGGAAGGAACCGTGTCAAGCGCAGCGACCTTCTCCTGATACTGGGTGGAGAAGTCCTCGACGATCTTGTTCATAGACTTGCAGGTGATAGAGACCTCGGCGGTCGCGACACCCTTGTCCTCGTCGACCGTCACGTCGCCGATCTTGTAGTCAAAGCCCTCGAGATAGGTCTTGGCGTACTCCTTGGGATCGATACCCAGCTGCTCGAACTCGTCGCCCGAAGCCTCCTCCAGACCAGAGAGGAAGTCGTCGCCACCGTTCTTGACCTCGTCAAACTGCGTCGTAAGATCCTCGGTGATGAGCTCCTCAACCGAAGGACCTCCACAGCCGGAAAGTACGACCACGCATGCAACCAAGACGGCCATGAGGGGCGCAAGCAGCAGCTTCTTTTTCATGTTGTTCCTCCCAATGAGCGGCACCGCGCTTCCCGGACGCGGCACACGTTGTAATAAGTAAGCCCATACTATCCACTTATGAACACCCTCGGCAACGCGAAGGCGCGGTCGGTTCGTTTTAGCGTCCGAACGGTTTGCAAGCCCGCCCAACGTGCAATAAAATGCTTCCCCGCGATGTAATAAAAAAGGTGGCCGGAAAACCCGACCACCCTTGCACATCCTTTGGATGCCGCAGTTTACTTGCGGACGACCTTGACGATGGCGTCACCGGCGGCGACGGCGGACTCTGCCTCAACGGTGAGCTCGACGTCGGCAAACTCGGCGGTGTTGGACACGGCCACCACGACGCAGTCCTTATAACCAGCAGCGGCGATCTTGGCGCGGTCGATCTTGAGTATGGGCTGGCCGGCCTTCACAACGTCGTCGGCCTTGACGAAGCCCTCGAAGCCATCACCGTTCATGTTGACGGTATCGACGCCAACGTGCACCAGAACCTCGATGCCGCTATCGGACTGCAGACCCACGGCGTGACCCATGGTGACGGTCACCTTACCGTCGCAGGGAGCGTAGACCAGATCGTCCTCGGGCCACACGGCGCAGCCCTTGCCCAGAACCTCGCCGCCAAAGACGGGATCGGGCACGTCAGCCATCTTGATGACCTTGCCCTTGACGGGCGAGCACAGCACGTCGGCGCCGGCAGAAGCAGAGATGGAGGCCGGAGCAGCGGCAGCCGCGGGCTCAGCCTTCTTCTTGAACATATCAAACAGACCCATACGTTTTCTCCTCTTGATTAAGCGCAACGTTGTGCGCATGCCTACGGTAATTATAGTGCCAAATGGTTCAAATGCTAAGGTGGGGACTCGAATCGCGAGCCCATCCCAAGGCTTTTCCCCAGTGGCACTCATCTTGTCGATTAAGCCAGACCCTCGGTGCCGTTGGACTTAATGATCTTCTGGTATGCGAAGAAGCTGTCCTTGCGGCGGCGCTCGTAGGTGCCGGTGCCGTCGTCGTACTTGTCGACGTGGATGAAGCCGTAGCGCTTGCGCATCTCGCCGGTGCCGGCGGACACCAGGTCGATGGGGCCCCACCAGGTGTAGGCAATCAGGTCGACGCCGTCGGCAACGGCCTCGCCCATGGCCTTGATGTGACTCTGCAGATAGGCGATGCGGTACGGATCGTGAATGGAGCCGTCCTCCTCGACCTCGTCGTAGGCACCCATGCCGTTCTCGACCACCATCAGCGGAATCTCGTAGCGGGCGTAGATCTCGTTGAGGGCGATACGCAGGCCCAGCGGGTCGATCTGCCAACCCCAGTCGGTGGACTCCAGGTAGGGGTTCTTGCCGCCAAAGGTCATGTTGCCCTCGGTCATCTCGTGGTCCTTGTGGGTGCCCACGGTACCGGACATGTAGTAGCTAAAGGTGTAGAAGTCGACCTTGCCATCGGCGATATCCTGCAGGTCGCCGTCCTCCATCGCGAGCTCGACGTCGTTCTCGGCCCAGAAGCGCTTGGCGTAGAACGGGTACTTGCCGCGCACCTGTACATCGGAGCAGTACCAGTTCATGGAGTTCATCTGCTGCTGCGTGGCGAACACGTCGACCGGATCGCACGTAGCGGCGTAGGAGAGGATGAAGCAGTCCATGTTGCCCATCTTGAACTGCGGGTAGTGCTCGTGAGCGTAGCGCACGACGCGGCCGCTGGCCACAAACTGATGGTGCAGGGCCTGGTAGCGCTGCTGAGCGGTGGTCTTGATGGCGCTCGCCGGGCCCTCGAAGCCCTGGATCAGACCGGTCTCCATCATGGCGCCCATGTCCATGGTGCCGCAGTTGATCTCGTTGAAGGTGAGCCAGAACTTGACCTTGTCCTGGTAGCGGTCGAAGACGGTCTGGCAGTACTTCTCAAAGAAACCGATGAGCTCGCGGCTTGCCCAGCCGTTGTACTTCTCGACCAGGTGATAGGGCATCTCGTAGTGCGAGAGGGTCACGAGCGGCTCGATGTTGTGAGCGCGCAGGCAGTCGAAAACGCGGTCGTAGAAGGCGAGGCCGGCCTCGTTGGGCTCAGCATCGTCGCCGTTGGGGAAGATGCGGCTCCAGGAGATGGACATGCGGAACATGTTGAAGCCCATCTCGGCGAACAGCGCGATGTCCTCCTCGTAGTGATGGTAGAAGTCGATGCCGTCATGGTTGGGGTAGAAGCGGTTGGGATCGATGTCGATCGTGATCTGGCGCGGCTCCTTGTAGCTGCCGCCCAGGAAGTGGTCGTCGACGGAAGCGCCGCGGCCGTCCACGTTCCAAGCGCCCTCAAACTGGTTAGCGGCGGTGGCGCCACCCCAATAGAAACCCTCGGGGAACTTGATGTTTGCCATGAGCATCTCCTTTGCATCGTGGGTCGATAAGCCGAGTATCGCCCACGCGCGGGGAATGCGGGAGCGGCCGCGCCAAACCCGACACTTCTTTTCGCGCCCGCGGCCTGCCGCCGTCCCGCCCCTGACACTTCCTGATACCCGCCAAAAAGGGACAGGTTTATTTTGGTAGGTTTTATCTGGGCAAACGCTGACGATAGGCCGCCGGCGTGCAGCCATAACGCTCGGCAAACTTTTTGTAGAAGAAGCTCATGTTGGCATAACCCGCCTCGCGCGCGGCCGCCTCTGCCGTGGCGCCGGCGTCGAGCAGTGCCGCTGCGCGCGCCAGGCGGCTCTCTTGCACGAGCTGCATGAATGTGCGTCCTGTCTGACGCTTGAGTAGGGCGCTTGCGTAGTTGGGGCTCAGGCGCAGGCGGCGGGCTAGGTCCTCGAGGGTACAGTCGCAAGCGTGACGCTCGATGTAGCCCATGGCAGCCGCGACCTGTGCCGACGGCAGCGCGGGCATGTCGGTTTGCAACAGCGTCGCCTCGTAGCTTTGCATGAGCTCGACCAGCAGCAGCTCGAACAGTCTCGAGACGATCTGGGGGCTCGCCGCCGTCGGCTCCAGGCGCTCACAGAGCATCTCCTGCATGTAGCGGCGCACGCGACGGCTGCCGCCCGTGTGGAAATGAACGTGACCGCGGTGGTCGGTTTCATCGTTGAGGGCATTGAGCAGGAAGCGCGACACCGCGCTTGTGGGCGAAAGGCTTTGCTCCAGGCTACGGCGCAGCATTGGCCGCGAGATGATGACGCTCAGCATAATGTCGTGCTCGCCGAGCTCGCCTACAGCATGCGGGCAGGCGGCATCGAGCAAGAGGACCTCGTTTTGAGCAAGCGTGAGCGCCGCACCATTGACGATTTGCGGCGCTCGCCCTCGATAGACATAGCTGATTTCGACATAATCGTGCACGTGTTCCGGCACAGGATTAAAGCGCGAGTTGCGAACAATCGATAGACCTTCGGGCATGCCTTCTTGGTGCAGAGCGAGCGTTGGGTTGCCGATTTTACGGATATGCCGACCATCGACATCTGCTTGACTACCTTGACCGAGTACATCGCTCCAGTCGTAACGGGCGCCCGCGCGATAGGCTCGCTCACTGTCGGTTAGCTCAAGCAGCAGGTTATCCAGATGTGTGAGCTCCATAGTGCTCCTATCGTTGATTCGGTCATATTCTGCCGTGGTTTTGATATTAGCAGGGCGGCGCGCTCGGCGTACTCTGACTTCAATGGATTTGAAAGGCTGGTTTTGGAGGAGCGTATATGGCGGCGTATTTTGAGCAGGTGCTTGGCGGCACCTACGACAACCATGTACTTCCGTTCTTGTGGCTCAAGGGCGAGGTACGCGAGACGATTACCGAGTATTTGGAGCAGATTGCCGGGGCCGACATCCGCGAGGTTTGCCTGGAATCGCGCACGCATCCCGATTTCTGTCGCGACGGCTGGTGGTCTGACCTGCGCTTTATCATCGGCGAGTGCAAGCGCCTGGGGTTAAAGATCTGGCTGCTCGACGACGCCCACTTCCCCACAGGCTATGCCAACGGCGCACTCGAAGGCGATGACGTCGACCCCGCGCTCAAGAAGACCGTACTCAAGCATCGCACGATTACGGTCGTTGGTCCCCAGCCGTCCACGACCATCAAGCTCGGTAATCTCATGGACCCCACCGAGCGCTTTGTGGGCGCGGCGGCTTTTGATGCCGCTGGTGCGCCGCTCGACCTTGCGCTCACTGTTGAGCAAGGAGACGATGGCACACCCGCCCGATTGCGTTTTGACGCCCCCACCGGCATCACCACGATTGAGCTGTACGTCACCAGCCAAAAGACCGGCTTTCGCGATGAGTACATCAACATGGTCGACGCCGCCTCATGCCGCGTGCTGATCGATGCCGTCTACGAGCCCACGTTTGAACACCTGGGCGATGAGTTCGGCAAAACGATCTTGGGCTTCTTTACCGACGAGCCCGGCTTTATGAACGAGAAGGGCACCGCGCCCGACGATGCTTCTACCAGCAGCTTTATCGGGCGAAGCGACTTGGCGCTGCCGTGGTCGGACGAGCTTGCCCGCCGCCTACACGATGCGCTTGGCGAGAATTGGCTTACCAAGTTGCACGGCCTTTGGACGCGCGAGGCAGACGGCGCCCAGGTTCGCCACGCCTATATGGACCTTGCTACGCAGCTCTACCGCAGCTGCTTTGACGAGCAGATTGGCGATTGGTGCCGCGCGCACGGCGTTATGCACATTGGCCACGTGATCGAGGACAAGAGTTGCCACACGCGCCTGGGCCAGGGCGCCGGACATTACTTCCGCGCGGTCGCGGGGCAGGACATGGCTGGCGTGGATGTGGTCATCAACCAGCTTGCCCCCGGAATTGACCGCGGGCGCTACAGCTACTTCCACGGCGCATGGAACATGGAGTTCTTTACGTACGCGCTCGCCAAGTTGGGATCTTCGGCAGCGCGCCTCGACCCCAAAAAGCAGGGGCGCTGCATGGCCGAGGTCTTTGGCGCCTTTGGCTGGCACGAGGGCCTGCGCGAGATGAAGTGGATCGCCGACCATATGCTCGTCCGCGGTATTAACTGGTTTACGCCGCACGCGTTTAGCATGGCGCCCTTCCCCGATTGGGACTGCCCGCCGCACTTTTACGCGCACGGCAACAACCCGCAATGGCCGCACTTTGGCCAGCTCATGCGCTATATGAATCGCACGGCGACGCTCCTTTCGGAAGGCGCTGCCGCTCGCCCCGTCGCCATTCTGTACCACGCCGACGCCGAATGGGCCGGCAACGCCATGCCCGTCGAGCGCGTGGCGGCCGAACTCACGCGCGCGCAGATCGACTTTGATTTTGTGCCGGCAGAGGCTTTTGAGAATGAGGAGCGTTACGAGGTTTCGATTGCCGATGGGACGTTTGCCGTTAATGGCTGTCGCTACCAGGCGTTTGTTATGCCCGGGGCTTCGTTTATTGGCGCTGTCACAGCACGTGCCGTCGGGCGCATGATGGCCGCGGGGGTTATGGCGCTTGCCGTCGACGAGGTGCCCGGCGCGCTTTACGACGCGGATGGCGCGGCCGAGCTGAGCGGTCTTGCCGCGACCCCGCTTGCCGATGTGGCGGCTGCGCCTGCACGCGCGGGGCTGCAGACTGTTGTGACCGATACGCCGCAGCCCTGGCTACGCGCGCTTCGCTACGAGCGTGCCGGCGAGACCTACGTCATGTTGGTCAACGAGCACCCACGTGAAAGCATTTGCTGCACGGTTTCGCTTCCGCAAGACAAGTGTCTTTGCGGAACGCGCCTCGACCTGCTGAACAGCACCAAGCCCGTTGCGTTTGACGGCGTGCTGGAGCTGGCGCCTTACGAGAGCTGCGTTGTTGTTCTGGAGGCAAGCGGCGCAATCGAGCCCGCGGACTGCACCGACACGAGCACACGTGCAACGCTCGCCCTCGACATCAGCCACCCCTGGACCGTCGCCCTCTCCCCTGCCGGCAGCGATGGAACCTTTGGCGAGCCGCAAAAGCTCGAGCGCCTGTGCGACCTCACGGCCGAGCAGTTCCCCGGCGTATGTGGTACGTTCCGCTATCGCACGTCGTTCGAGCTGGCCGACGACCTCGCCCACACCGTCATTGACCTAGGGGATGTCTACGAAGTCGCAACGCTCACACTCGACGGACAAACGCTCGGCACGCGCATCTGCCCGCCCTACCGCTTTGCGACAGGCGCGCTTACCGCCGGCGCACACGAGCTCGCCATCGATGTCATCAACACGCTCGACCATGCGACCTCCGACATCTTCGCCCTCACCGAGCCCGTCGCGCCCAGCGGTGTCCTCGGCCCCGTTACCCTTCTCGGGCAAAACCTGCCAAAATAAACCCGTCTCTTTTTGGCAGGTTTGGCGAGTGCGGGAGTTCGAATGGATATCAAACGCAAGATTACCGAGGCGCAGGGCCTAACCCCTACCGAGCAGCAGCTCGGCATCTCGGCCCTTGCCATGGGCGAGGACATCCGCGGACTCTCCATTAAGGAGTTTGCCGCCCGCGCCAATGTTTCGGTCGCAAGCGTGCACCGTTTTTGCAAAAAGCTCGGCCTCGAGGGCTTTAAGGACCTCAAGGTCGAGCTTATCCGCCTGGCGACCGAAGCAGGCAACCGCCGCGACGTGGACATCAACTTTCCCTTCGATGCCACGTCCACGCCCGCGCAGGTTATGGAGCGCATGGAAGGGCTCTACCAGACCACGCTGGCCGAGACGCAGGAGCTGCTCGACCCCGCGCAGCTCGACCACGCCGCCAAACTGATCGCGAAGGCACGGCAGGTCGATATCTACACCGGCTCGCACAACCTCTATCCAGCGGGGATGTTCCGCGACCGCCTACTTTCGTCCGGCAAGAGCGCCACATGCTACAGCAGCACCGAGGCCCAGGTGCGCACGGCGCTCGCCTCGGATTCCGGCAATGTGGCGATCGTCATCTCCTACAGCGGCCTTGCACCCAACCTCAAGGAAATCTTGCCGATCCTCAGCAGCCGACATGTTCCCGTCATTGTCATCGGCACACCTTATTGTGCGCGCCTGCACCCCGGCTTTGCCGCCTACCTCACGGTGAGCGACCACGAGAGCATGACGCACCGCATCACGCAGTTCGCCAGCCACATCGCCGTGCAATACGTGCTCGATTCGCTCTACAGCAGCTACTTTGCCAAAGACTACGCCCGCTGCGCCGAGTTCCTAGAGCGCTCATTCCCCTACACCCGCCTGCCAGGACTCAAGTAGCAACAAGCGTGGATTTTCGGACACTTATCAAATGAGCGTGGATAATCTCCCACTTTGAGCCCCCACACAGGCCAAAAACGGGAGATTATCCACGCTCATTCTGGATGGTACATTTTCCTCCGTCCCCAAGGGATCCAAGCACCAGCTAAGACAACGCCGATGTCTTGGCACCGACAGCGAGCGGGTCGCATTTGAGACAAGGTGACGTGAAACGAAAGGGCGCTGACCTTCTGGTCGCGCCCTTGAAGTTGAACGTCAGATTGTCCAAATGCGGCCCGCGCAGCGTCGAGCTGTTACGGCGTTTGGTAAAACGCCGTAACTACTCCCGAGCTCCGTACTGCTCGTAGTAGGCATCGATGGCGGTCTTGAGCTCGTCATCGATGACGACCTTGCCGTCAATCTCGTGGTTGTAGAGGGTCTCGACGACCTCGGCCATGGAGACGATGCTCGCGACGGGGAAGCCGTACTTGGCCTCGATCTCCTTCTGCGCGGTGGTCACGCCGCCCTTGCCGACCTCCATGCGGTTGAGGGACACGATGAGGCCCTTGATCTCGACATCGGCAGCAGCCTTGACCTTGGGATAGGTCTCGTCGATGGACTTACCGCTGGTGGTGACGTCCTCGACCATGATCACGCGGTCGCCGTCCTGGGGCTCGTAGCCCAGCAGGTTACCCTTGTCGGCACCGTGGTCCTTGGCCTCCTTGCGGTCGCAGCAGTACTTGACCTCCTTGCCGTACAGCTCGTGGTAGGCAATCGCGGTCACGACGGCCAGGGGAATACCCTTATAAGCCGGCCCGAACAGCACGTCAAAGTCATCGCCAAAGTTATCGTGGATGGCCTGGGCGTAGTACTCGCCCAGCTTCTTGAGCTGATAGCCCGTCACGTAGGCGCCGGCGTTCATAAAGAACGGGGACTGACGGCCGCTCTTAAGCGTAAAACTGCCGAACTTAAGAACGTCGGACTCGACCATAAACTTGATGAACTCTTGCTTGTAAGCCTCCATGCGGGCTCCTCTCGTAATCGCGTACGTGCTTCACAGTTTAGCGCAGGCAGGACACATTGCGGGCGCGCTTTGAAGCCCCAGCGCTCTGTAAGGGCTTTGTCAGTGACGATGATTTTCCGAACAAGGGGGTTGACACGGCAAACCCCCTCGTCAAGAATACCGGCGGATTGAAACGGGTAGGAGATACCCAAAGCGCACAGCGCACGGCCTTAAGGAGGTGTGCCATGGAAGGCAGTCATAGTCGAAAAACCTGCATGTCGCCCTCGGCACGCCGCGAGGACTCCGCGCACGCATAAGCGCCACCAACCGATCGCCAAAACCACCACAAAGGTGCCTGTCCCCTTTGTGGTGGTTCGCGAGCATGACGTGAGCGACATCTAGGTTTTTTGAAGCAAATACGACACGTACGCTAACCCCCTTTAACAAGGAGGACCCTATGCTGATGCTCAAAACCGCCACGGTACTCGAAGCCATCTCCAAGCGCCGCCGCACGGCGCGCCCTGCCGCTCACACCGGCCTTGCCAAGAACACCATCTTTGCCGCAACCCATAACGCCGAGGACGCCCTCGTGCTGCTCGACGCCACGGCAGACGGCCTCACCGCCAATCAGGCCGCCGAGCGCCTGGACGCCGCCGGCCCCAACACCATCGAGGCGCCGACCAAGACACTTGCCCGCCGCATCGCCGACGCGTTTGTCGACCCCTTCGCCGGCATCCTCGCCGCGCTCGCGCTGGTCTCGCTCTACATCGACGTGCTCGCCGTGCCCGAGCCGCAGCGCGACCCCTCCACGGTCATCGTCATCGGCATCATGCTGCTGGTATCGGGCGGCATGAAGTTTATCCAGGAAGCACGCAGCGGCAATGCGGCCGAGGCCCTCAAGGACCTGGTCTCCAACACCTGCACCGCCCTGCGCGACGGCGAGCGCATCGAGATCCCCTTCGATGAGCTCGTCCCCGGCGACGTGATCCGCCTCTCTGCCGGCGACATGGTGCCGGCCGATGCCCGTATCATTACCGCACGCGACCTGTTTGTAATCGAGTCCGCCCTCACCGGCGAAAGCGAGGCCGTCGAGAAGACCGCCGTCGCCACCGTCGTCGAAGGCGCCGACAGCTCCACGCTGCCGCTCTCCGCCTGCAAGAACATCGTCTTTACCGGCACCTCCGTGCAAAACGGCACCGCCATGGCGCTTGTCGTGGCCACCGGTTCGGACACCTACCTGGGCGGCATCGCCAAGATGCTCAACGGGCGCGGCGAGAAAAGCGCGTTCGATCGCGGCGTCTCGAGCGTCTCGATGCTCCTGGTGCGCCTGATGCTCGCCATGGCGCCTGCCGTGTTTGCCATCAACGCCGCCACCAAGGGCAACGCCATCGACGCGCTGCTGTTCGCCACGAGCGTGGCCGTGGGCATCACGCCGCAAATGTTGCCCGTCATCGTGACCACGAGCCTGTCGCAGGGCGCCAAGGACCTCGCCCGCCGCCAGGTCATCGTCAAGGAACTTCCCGCGATCCAAAACCTGGGCGCCATGGACGTACTGTGCTGCGACAAGACCGGCACCCTCACCGAGGACCGTATCGTACTCGAGCGCTATCTCAACACCGACGGCAACGAGGACGCGCGTGTGCTGCGCCATGCGTTTTTGAACAGCTTCTTCCAGACGGGCCTCAAGAACCTCATCGACTTGGCTGTGATCGACCGCGCCGACGTGACGCCCTCGGCCGTCACGCCCGATTCCATGCTGGGCCAGAGCCTGCGCAACCGCTACACCAAGGTCGACGAGGTGCCCTTCGACTTCTCGCGCCGTCGCCTGAGCGTGGTTGTCGCCGATGCCCAAGGCAAGACCCAGATGGTCACCAAGGGCGCTGCCGAGGAAATGCTCGAGATTTGCTCCTTTGTCGAGGCCGACGGTACCGCCCGGCCGCTTACCGACGAGAAACTAGCCCAGATTCGCAAGCAAGTGGCAGGGCTCAACGCCGAAGGCCTGCGCGTGATCGCCGTGGCGCAGAAGACCAACCCGCGCACCGTGGGCGAGTTTGGCATCGCCGACGAGTGCGACATGGTGCTGATGGGCTTTTTGGCCTTCCTCGATCCGCCCAAAGCGAGCGCCGCGGGCGCCGTCGCCACCCTCGAGGCCAAGGGCGTGGCGGTAAAGGTCCTGACCGGCGACAACGACCGTGTCGCCGCCACCGTCTGCGAACAGATCGGCATCGACGCATGCAACGTTTTGCTGGGCTCCGAGATCGACGCGCTCGACGACGCCGAGCTGGCGGAGCGCGCCGAACAGACGCATCTCTTTGCCAAGCTCTCGCCGCTGCAGAAGGCACGCCTGGTGCGCGTCATGCGCGAGGTGCTCGGCCATACCGTGGGCTTTATGGGCGACGGCATCAACGACGCCGCCGCCATGCGTGCGAGCGACTGCGGCATCTCGGTCGACTCCGCCGTCGATATCGCCAAGGAATCCGCCGATATCATCTTGCTCCAGAAGGACCTGGGCGTGCTCGAGCGCGGCATCATCGAAGGCCGTCGCACCTACGGCAACCTGCTCAAGTACCTCAAGACCACGGTGAGCTCCAACTTTGGCAACGTACTGTCCGTGACCGTCGCGAGCCTGTTCCTGCCGTTCTTGCCCATGAGCGCCCTGCAACTAGTGCTGCTGTCGCTGGTCTACGAGATCGTGTGCATCGCGCTGCCGTGGGACACCGTCGACGATGCCTGGACCGCCCGCCCGCGCGCCTGGGACGCCGCGTCCATCAAGGGCTTTATGCTCGAAATGGGTCCCGTGAGCTCGCTGTTTGACATCGCGACCTTCGCCGCACTCTTCTTTGTGGTGTGTCCCGCCGCCGTGGGCGTGAGCTGGGCAGAGCTTGCCGCCGCGGGCAATGTTGCCGGCATGGCGACCTTTGCGGCGATCTTCCAGAGCGGCTGGTTTGTCGAGTCCATGTGGTCGCAGACGCTCGTGATCCACATGCTGCGCTCCCCGCGCCTGCCGAGCCCGCACGATCACGCCGCCCCCGCCCTGTGCACGCTCACCGTGCTGGGGCTGGCGCTTGTCACCTGGCTGCCGGCAAGCCCCATCGCCGATGCGCTGGGCCTCATGCCGCTGCCGGCGAGCTTCTTTGTGCTGCTCATCGGCATTGTCGCTGCTTATATTGCGCTGACTCAGCTGGCCAAGCACCGCTACATCGCCCGTCACGGCGAACTGCTGTAACAGACAGCCCTAAGGCAAAACCACCACAAAGGTGCCTGTCCCCTTTGTGGTGGTTTTGGAGCGTTACGAGGCGTTGGTCAGGCGGCTCCAGAGCTCGTCGATATCGATCTGGTCGCCGCCGCTCAGATACCCAGTTCGAATAAAAGCCTCATTGTAGATATAGATGTCATGAGCGCTATCGCCATCGTCTTCGGTGTCGTCGGCCATAATCACGTAACGGTGGCCGTCAAGCGCTTTGACCAGCCAATACTGGGTATCATCGATCGTGCATTTCTCCTGCACCATCGCCGCATCGCCAATCGCGCCGATGAGCGCCCGCTCGCCCTTCGTATAGCCGCCCACCGAGAGTAGAATCGCGACGTTTTCGTCTCCGCCGCCCGGTTCAAGCTCCTCGTACTCGGACTCCGAAAGCGGTATCGCGCTGTTCGCAAGTTCGTCCACATCGTCCGAAACCTTGGAAAAGGTAAAAGCGAAAAATCCCGCGTCATCGACGGCGCCGTAGCCCACGTTCTCGCCTTGCCACTCATAATTTTGATGTTTGAGCAGGCGCACCATATCGGCACCAGCCAAGTTGATCGCGGCATAGACCGTCACGTTAGCATTGTCGTCCACGCAGGCGGCGTCCGCCGTGCTCGCTGCTTTGGCGCCGCCCGTTGTGCCCGAGCAGCCAGCCAGCGCGCAAGCCGCCGCGCCCGTGCCCGCCACAAAGACCGCACGGCTCATCGTCATCTCGTTCATCATGTTCGTCCCTCGCTATGCTATTGGCCGCATCGCACTTAGCCGAGCGCGCGTCCGGTCTTCTCCTGCCAAAATTCGTTAATCGTGGGGGCACCGCCGCCCTGGGTAAACGTACCGGTTTTGATGGCCTCCTCGGTAATGAGGTCCAGGCGGTAGTCACCGTTTTCCATCGGGCTCACCATGGCAACGTGACGCGTCATGTTGGAACCGTAGACGCACGCAATCCACGAGCCCGAGGTGATCTGCGCCCGGTCCTCAACCGGCACCGAAAAGCCCGCGATAACATCCTCGCAGCTCGAATAGCCCGCAAGTTGCAGCGTAAACATCACGGTGCTCCCGGTTCCGCCCTTGTCGAGCTTTCCGATTTCGTCCTCACCGAGCCATTCGGTTGCGCCGTCCTTGCTGATATTGCAGACGCTGAGCACGCGGCCTGCCTCGTTCTCGTACATCTCGAGCGCATCTTGCCAGGTATAGCCCTGTTGCGACGCAAATTCCTGCAACTGCCAGCCCTTAAGCTCGAGCAACGCTGCGATGCTGATGTTGCGGTGCGCATCCCAGCAGTCATCCGACCACGTATCGAACGCGTCCGCCGAGCCGCTGTCTGTGTCCGCACCGCCGCCCGCATCACCGGAATCACCCGATGACGAGCCCGCATCCATCTTGTCCTTTACCGGGCGATCGTCGTTAAAACCCGTCGTGTCCTGCGCCTGCTGTCCGCCGCATCCCGCAAGCGTCAGCAACGCCGTTCCCGCCGCCGCGACAAACGCCGTGCGCGAAATAACCGTCTCCCTCATCGTTGTTCCTTTCCCGTTTCTTATCACAGCGCCGAGCAACGCCTCGACACCGATCCTCCCGTAGCCCACTCACGCTATTGACGGGGCAGCTCCGTCCAGCCAAAACCGGGCTCAAAGCCATCGCGCGTGCCGATCACGTCGCCCGAGCCGTTCACCCAAGCTTGATCCGCCATCACCGAAACCTCGACATCGGTACCGTCGGGCCTGGTGTAATGGTTGACCCCGCGGATAGCATCGGAATACGACGCCGCGCCCGTTCCCACACCTGCGCTGGAGAAATTGGCCGCGCTGGCGGCCATATTCGCGGCGTGTTGACGATCGCTGCGCTCAAACCAAGCCTGCTGGTAGCTGTCGAACGCCGCCTGCTGCGAGGCATGCATCTGCTGCCAGGCCGCGAACTGCTGTTGCTGCTGGGCGATGTTCATCTGCGTGCGCTGACGCTGCTCGAGCACCATCTGCTGCTTTTGAGCGCACGCTTCGCGCGCAATCGACGGGTTGAGCCGCAGAGTCGACGCCATTGAGGCAAGCGCCGTGGAGGCCGCCTCGTCCAGACGGCCTTCCGGCGCAACCAGGCAGAAGCTGTCCCTGATACGCCACTGCAACAGGTCTGCCGCGCCCAGCTTGAACGGCGCCCCGTCTGGGCAATCGCCCTGATCCGGAGCCTGATCTTTCGCGGCGCGCTGACCCGCCGCCGCAGCCGCCTGGCGCTCGCGCAGGCGCTTACCCAGAACGCCACCGATCAGTCCGCTCGAAAGGCCCGCGCCCAGCAGCGCCTCGGCCCCGGCGGCAACGCCTTTACCCACAGAACCCGCGACTCCACCGATCGAGACTACATAGCCCTCGACCTTTGCCGCCACTGCAAGCTCGGTAGGCGCCGGGACGCCCGCGAGCCGATATCGACGCATGCGGCACTCATAGACCACATCGCTCGGTTCCATCGAAAAGCCCTGAATCGCAAAGTCGTTTGCAGCCTCGCGCTTTACGCGAGCACGCTCATGTTCAATATCGCCTGCCGCGCTCGACGGATAGGGTTGCTCGGCCACAACCTCCGCCCGTGCGCCCAATTGCGCCGCGCAGGCTTGAGCTAACTCGTCGCACGCCGCCTCCACGTGCACAAACGCCTTGCGCTCGGTTTGCGTGGGGATACGCTTGGCAACGGCGCCCGCGTCCACGTAGCAGAGCTCGGAGCGATACATGATGCGTTCGCCCGCCGGGCCTGCCGCCGTCACGCCAACTGAAATCGGGCAGTCGAAACTACTGCTGCGCTCAAGATGCGCCTCTTCGATACGCCAACCCCGCGGCAGCGCCACTTGCGCGAGCGCTTGGCCGCCAGAGGCATCGCATGCGGTGTGGAGCTCAAGGTCGCCGACGCGGGGAGCATCCGCTGCGGCCACGTCGCGGACCGGCGACGCGGCGTCGGCATCCTGCATCGGCACATCGACCGGCGCGTTCGCGCTCGGCTCACAACCTTCGCCCGCGCCATCATCGGCAGCCGCCCCATTTGCGTGTTCCGCGACACCCGGGTCGTCCTCAACGCTCTCAAGCCGAACACCGCAGCCCGGGCAAAATCGCACCGGCACGCCGGCGACCCGCGGCAGCTGCATCCCGCACGCCGGGCAGAATCTCAAATCACTCATCCCGTACACCCCTCATTTCATTGGCTGTTCTTGATGGCGGCTAGCTGTCGCCACAGTTCATCGGCACCGTCAAGGCGATATGCCGTCTTGTCGAGCACGATATTCCCGCCCTCGAACTCCACCGATTGCTCCGAGCCGTCTTCATAGACAAAGACGAGCGTGCGACCGGCATCGCTCATCCGCTCATCCACCGCACCTCCCACGGTGCAATCGTCGAGCGCGGCAAAAGTCGACGCGACCAGCTCGGCATCGTCGGTCTCATAGATCGTCCGCGCCTCGCCGTCCTCGATAAGCTTGACTGCCACCGGATCGGCAGCACAATCGTTCAGCAACGCTTGCGCGGCGTTCTTTCCCTGGTCGGCACGGGCACCAAAGCCGTATGCCCGCACAAGCGTCACCGCCGCAGCAAGGACCACCACGGCGATAAGCGCGCCCGCAATTTTATTAGACGAGCAACCACGAGACGCCATAGGCCCACCCCTTCCGTTCTGCTCCGCTCAACATCACATTCATATGCCTTTGAGCGCCAAAACGGCAGGTGACAAATGTCTCATATTCATATTTTTGCAGGTAAAACCACCACAAAGGTGCCTGTCCCCTTCGTGGTGGTTTTGGCTAGTCTTGGGGTGTCCAGGACCAGAAGAAATTGATGAGGGCCACGCGCGAGGCGGCACCGGTCTTTTTGTTGATCGAGGCGATATGGCGGTAGAGCGTAGAACGCGAAAGGAAGAGCGCTGCCGCAACGTCCTGCACGCTGTCGTCCGATACGACCAGCGCCTCCAGTACATCGCGCTCGCGCTTGGTAAGTCCAAAGGCGGCTACAAAGCCGTCGAGTCGATCGTCAAACGAAAGCTCCGGTGTCTCCAGGGACACCGTGTCGACCTGATCGGGCGCACGGCTCACGCCAAGATCGTCGGTGGCAAACGCCAGCCCCCTGTGACCCGCTTCGTCCTCAACGCCTTGTCCAAACTGCCCCAACAGCGAGATCGCAATGCCGACAAACAGCACGAGTACGACACCCACCGCCATCAGCACGTTTTGGCTCGAGATGATCGCCACCGCCGGAGCCGTCACAAGCATTGAGCAAATGTTGTTGATGACGCGGCCCATGCACGGCCACAGATACGACCAGCGGGCATACATCGAAATCGCGGCGAACTTCGCGGTGAAGAACACCACGAAAAAGTCCGCGCCCAGGTAAAAGATAATCGTGGCGGCGAGCGCATTGCCGCCGTTGCCATCGGTGATAAGCACAAAGAACGAGAGCGTGGACAGCATGGCGGCGCACGTCATGATGATATTCATATACGAGCGTCCGCGCAGGTCATACAGGGCGCCGGCAGCAAGCGCACTCACAACCAGCAGCAAGCGCGGCCAGTCACCCAGATCGATAGCGCCGGCGGCATGCGAGGTCGTAAGACCGGCATTGAGAGCCGCGAATACGCCGGTGAGGCAGGCGGTCGCCACCGTCAAGCGCACTACGGCACCCTGGAAGGCCGCCTTTGCCTCGGGATTATCGCGCCACTTGGCGCCATGCTCCGACGCATCGACCGATAGCTCGGCAATCTCGGCTTCGAACTCGGGCGCGGACTCATCGCGGAATTTAGCTCGGCGGGTACCGTGAAGCAGCCCAACCAGCGCAATCGCACAGGCAATAAGGACAAACTGTTGAGGAATGCCCGCAGGCATCACCATATGGTTGAGCACCTGTACCAAAATGCCCGCAGCATAAGAAACCGCCACGGCACGTGCCAGACAAGGCGTCTGCGCAAAACGCCGCGCCAGATTGGCATGAGCGGTCGATCCGCAGTAGCCCAGGGCGCAGCACGCCACCAGACCGCCCGCAATCACAACCTGAAACTGCGCCGCCATAATCAGCAGCAGCAATGCCGACACCAGCAGCACGCCCGTCATATCGCTCGTTGCATCGATTGCCTGGGGACGGCGATAGTACAGGAGAGGACGCACAAAATAGCCAATCACGCTCGCGCCGACGACGATGCTCTCGTAGATAACGACCTCGTTCGCCGGCACAAACTCGGCCACGCGCACGTCAAAGAGGTACTCGCCGGCCAAAAACGTGAAAAAGAAAAGCGCCAGGCACAGAATCTCCCGTATGCCCCGGCGCAAATATGCGGTTGTGTCTCCCAGGTCCCTCATGGTAACCCCCACCCGCTTAGATGTCCGGAAAACCATTTTAATGGAGAATGGGTCTTAGTATCCACGCAATGCCCGAACTGTTACGCATCCGGCGCAAATGCCCCAACAGCAGTTGCGGTGAAATAGTTCCTGTTTGACCGGCCCGGGCTGTCATTTAGGAACTATTCCACCGCAACATATAAAGGGGACTGGGTTGTTGATATCGGAAAAGGGAGGGAGGTGCCCGGGCCGAGGGAGCAACTCGGGATCGAAGCTCGAGCGTTAGTGCTCGGGAGTCAGGACCACCAGGGCGTCGTGCTCAAAGGGATGCTGAGCTACGCGCACGGTGCCGTCGCCGTTATCGCGAACGGGCAGTTTGGCGATGCGTTTGCCTTCCATGTCGAGGGCCGTCGCCGACCAGCCGCGCGCACTATCGAGCTTAAACGTAAGCGCCGTGGTGCGCGGCAGATAGGTGACGACTCGATCGCCGATACGCGCCACGCGGATGGCCTCGCGCGCGTCGTCGAGCAGCTCCTGCGCGGGAACCACGGCAAGGGCGTCATCGCACGCCGTGGCACCCAGGCCGGCAAGCACATGCTCGATGGCGGCAAAGTCCCACACGCCCGCAAACTGCAGGCACTCCTGCCAGCGGAACGGCATGTCGAAGCCCTCGCCCAGCACCGAGCCCTGGCTCTTGCTGGTCTGCCAGTTCCACACGCCATGGGCACCGTAGGTCACGCCGGCGCTGGCGCCGGCAAGAATCGACGACCACACGCTCGCGCGGCAGTCCTGCGCGGTAAAACGCCAGTACACGTTGCGCGACGCACCCATCTGCTCGTAGCAGGGCTCGGAGTTGACCATCGGCTTTTTGGGATAGCTGGCGATAAAGTCCTGCGGCAGGTGCCAGGCCTCGGGCTGGCCTTCGTAGTTGTGGCCGGGCTGGAACATATAGAAGTCCAGGCGGTCCAAATACTGCGCGGGAATCGTGCGGTTACCGCGATTGATGTGCATGGTACGCAGGGCCTCGGGCGCGCGCTTCGCAACCTCGTCGAGCGCATCCTCGTAATAGGCAATCGCCTCGTCACTGGCAAAGTCCGTGTCGCCCGTCACCACATAGACGGGATCGAACTCGCCCAGGTTCTCGACGACGCGGGCAACGTGGGCACGGACCTCCTCGCGCGGCATAACCTCGGCACCGCAACGCTCGGCGATCTTAGCGCCCCAGGTACCGGGCACGTAGTTGCACCACATGAGCACGAGCGCCGGACGAATGCCGTGCTCGACGGCAGCGCGGCACATGGCGGCGGCGCGATCCCAATACGCCTGGTTGGGTTGAGACCAATCAAAGCGCACGCCATCCTCGCTGGCATAGGGCCAAATGCCCAGATCGGGGCAGCAGCGATCCCACTGCGGCAGCGTGTTAATCTGCAGCACGTTCATGCCCTGCTCGGCGCGGCGGGTCAGATAGTAGTCCCAGTCGGCCTCGGGGATGCTGGTAAACGCACTCCAGCACGTATCGGCAAACCAAAAGAACGGCTTGCCCTCGCACAAAAAACCGTCATGACGACCGTTGACGGTCAGTTTTCCCAAACTCATCTGCATGTCCTTTCGCTCGATAAAGGAATTGCGAACCGGCAGAAGCTTTCGCGGTAACCCCTGATGCGAAAGCCCCCGCCGTTTAACAAACCCCTGCGGGCGGACACCACTTGCCCACTCCAGTCTACCTTGCAAGAAGGGCCCCGCTGGGCTTGCGCCTGACGGGGCCCTGTCGTGTAGGTAAGGTCGTATGCGACCGAATGGCTTGGCCTTAGGCCTCCATCTCGGCGAGCTCCTCCTTGGAGAAGCCGGCGACGAAGACGACGGCAGCGGCGATGACAAAGGAGATTGCCATACCGACGATAGCCCAGACGGTGTTCATCTGGCCACCCTGCAGGTAGTTGGTGAAGACCAGGAAGTTGGAGGCACCACCGGCGAGGTAGTAGGTAACACCCATGAGGCCGGAGAACACGGCGCCGATGGCACCGCCGATGAACATACCGAACATGGTGCGACGGAAGCGCATGAGGATACCGAAGAGCGCGGGCTCGGTGACGCCGCCGGCGATGGCGGAGATGACGTAGCCCAGGGCGAGACCCTTCTCGTCGGGGTTCTTCATCTTGAGGAAGGCACCGAAGGCGCAGCCCCAGACAGCGGCCATAGCGCAGTTGGTGGAAACGAAGACGAAGGGATCGTAGCCGGCAGCGATGATCTGAACCTGAGCGAGCAGGATGACGGGCATGTGCATGCCGCAGACCACGAAGAGCTGCCAGAAGGCGCCGAGGACGGCCATGACGATCAGGATACCGACGCCACCCATGTCAGCGAGACCGAAGAGGGCGTTAGCGATGAGGCTGCCGATCTCGTTGCCGAGCGGGGCGAGGACGATGAAGGCGATGGGGATGGTAACGATCATGGTGCAGAACGGCGTGAAGACCGTGGAGAGCACGTCGGGCATGACCTTCTTAAAGAACTTCTCGACGAAGTAGAGGACAGGCACCGAAAGGATAATCGGCAGGACGGACTGCTGATAGTTGGCAGCGGCGATCTGAATGCCGTAGACGGAGATGATTCCGCCGCCATCCTGGGTCGCGACACTCACGACGGACGGGGCCATGAGGGCGCCGCCGAGGAGCATGCCCAGAACCGGGGAGGCGCCGAGCTTCTTAGCGGCGGCATAGCCCAGGTAGATGGGGATAAAGGTGAACGTGGCCTCGTACAGGGTGGTGTAGAGGAACGTGTAGGTCGGATCGGTGTCAGAGAGAACGCCGAGCATGGTGGGACCGAGGACCGCAGCGATGGTGCGGAACAGACCGCCGGCCATGAGCAGCGGGATCAGCTGGGTCATGGAGCCCGACAGATAGTCGAGGATGATGTTCGGCAGGTTCTTGAGCTCGAACTTCTCCTTGGGAGCATCGAGGTTCTCGTCGACCGCGGCACCCTGCTTGACGCCGGACATGGCGACGAACTCGGCGAGCACCTTGGGCACGTTCTGGCCGATGATGACCTGGAGCTGGCTGCCGGCGAACTGGCAACCCAGAACACCCTTGACCTTCTTGATCTTCTCCACGTCGGCCTTGTTGTTGTCCTTGAGCGTCAGACGCAGGCGCGTCATGCAGTTGGTGGCGACGGAAACATTCTCCGCACCGCCCACGAGCTCGAGGACATCGGTGGCAATCTGCTTGTTATCTACTGCCATGGGACCCCTCCCCATATCATCGTGTGCCTACTCGTTTGGGCGTAGGCACGCCTTTGGCTCGGCGACTATAACCCCTTACGGCCACCGAACCCTTGGATACGCTGTCGTAAACAATGTGTTTACTGAACGTTTACGGGCTTTAGTTTACACGGAACGTCTAATTTGTGGCAATTTTGCCGTCTGTAGTCCGGTGAACGGTAGGAAATCGGGGGTGAACGTACTTGAACGGTAAGGGATTGTCTATTTGACGCTCTGCTGCTAAATGCCTATTTACGTGGTCTTTTAATTTGGTAAACACCTCTATTCTTTGTTGACCCATAAACAAAAGCCCTGCTAAATGGTGATAAACGAATGTTTAGTAATTTGTTGAGTGTTCATTTTGACCGTTTACCGAGTTCATCTGCCTGTTCTGTAGCTCTGCATTAAACTAAACATGTTTAAGTTGTATTGCCGCTGATGTTTACCACTCGCGGCGCAGAGGAGGCAGCTCATGGAACTCAAATCGTGCACCTACGCAACCGTCACCACGCTGGGAGACTTTGGCCCCTGGATCAGCAAAGTCGTGCTCGACCTGCCGTGCACCGTTCACGCCAACGATATCGATGCGCGCACCTTCCATATATATGTAGAGCGCCATGAACGCACGGGCGAGATCCTGATGCGCAAAGAGCGCGGCGCCGACCACGCCGCACCTTCCGTAGGCTATGTCGACGTCCTCGCCGCCTATCCGTGCGATGAGTGCGGACGCAAGCTCGCCTTTGGCACCCATGTGGCGCTCGAGATCGCCGAGCAGCGCCTGACCAAGAAGATCGAGGGCAGCGTGATGGGCTCGCGCTTGCTCGACGACCAGCTGCGCATCACGCAGCTCGCGGCCCTTCCCGGCAATGACGGTGACGATCCAACCTGCGGCCTGGTCTTTGACACCTGCCGCGGCGACATCTGTCCCGCGCTCAAGGGCTGGAGCAATGCCACGCAAAAGACCGCCGTCAACGGCATCGCGCTCGAGTACGGCTTCTTTGAGCCCAGCTTTAAGGCCGAGGACTCCGCCTGCTTCAACCCCTTCGCGCCCGAAACGACAGTCGTGCCCCAGAAGGCCCCGCTCGTGGTGTACCTGCACGGCGCTGGCGAGGGCAAGGGCGCTACGCAAGGCGAGGGCGCCACGCGCGCTTATATCGGCAACCGCGTGACGGCCATCAGCCAGGCGCAGATCCAACGCTACTTTGGCGGCTTTGCCTGGGTTCTCGTGCCGCAGTCGCCCACGTTTTGGATGGACAACAGCACTGAGCAGCTCGGCCACTCCAACCAGAGCATCTACTCCCCCGTCATTAAGGCGCTCATCGACGAGTTTGTCGCCGAGCATGCCGACCGCATCGACACCGACCGTATCGTGGTCGCTGGCCTTTCCAACGGCGGCTTTATGACGCTGCGCCTGTGCGCCGACTACCCCGATTTCTTCGCGGCGGGCCTTCCCTGCTGCGCGCCGTGGTACAACGCCACGGACGAGGACGTGACCGCCCTTGCCAAGACGCCGCTGTGGTTTACGCACTCCAAGGGCGATGAGCTCGTGATCCCGCAGGAGACCGTGCTGCCGCTCACGGCTCGCCTGCGCGCTGTCGGCGCCAACGTGCACCTCACGTACTTTAGCCATGTCGAGGACCTGACCGGGCGCTACCGCGAGGCCGACGGCTCGCCCAAGAAGACGTTCAACCATGGCGTGTGGATCCACCAATTCAACGACCTGTGTTATCAAGACTTCGACGGGGGCAACGTACTCATCGACGGCGAGCCGGTGGGCTGCTGGGAGTGGTCGGCCAGGGTCGACAGGTAATCTATCCCATCACGGGGCCGAGGGCTTACCTCTGAAAATGTCCTCGGGCATGCGGCCCGGTTGCACCACGCGCTTCGCGCTGTGCAACCGGGCCGCCCCCTGCGGAATATTTTCAGAGGTAAGCCCTCGGCCCCGCTGCGTTTCCGTTGCTGTTGACCCTGGGTGAGCGCTTCCGGCGGGCCGCCGGGTTGACGGCGATGGGGACGTGGGTCCCGTCTTGCCTTGCGCGTAACTGGCTGAAATGATTTTGGTTGGAGCTTTCTTATGACTCGCGATTTAACTCGGGTGATTGTTACTACTGATATGGAAGTCGATGATATGAACTCGCTCGTTCATTTGGCTCTGTATCTTAACGTGCTTGATGTGCAGGCTGTGGTGTATACGGCTTCGCAGTATCACTTTCTTGGGGATGGCGTCCATACGCTCGGCGAGGTGAATCCGCATTGGCGGACTAAAGGGCGTCGCTCTTATGAGTGGAATGTTGTGCCCCATGAACCTGATCCCACGGCTGGGGAGCTTCGTGAGTATCGACCGTTTCCTGAGCATTGGATCGAGAGCCTCTGGAGCAATGAATATGCCCAGGCTTGGCCTCAGCTGCAGGCTAATGCGGCCGCTGCCGGTGAGCCGCCGTTTCCTTCGCCGGCTCAGATGATTGAGCGTACCTTTGTGGGCAACGTTGCCTTTGAGGGCGATGTGCGTGAGGAGACTGAGGGTTCGCGCGTGATTGCTCAGGCAATCTTGGATGATGACCCGCGTACGCTTTGGCTGCTCAGCTGGGGCGGCATGAATACCATTGTTCGTGCGCTCATGAGCATTGCTGAGCGCTATCGTGATACGCCCGAATGGCCTTCTGTGCAGCAGCGTGTCTATCAGAAGGTGCGCGTGATGGGCGTTGCCGATGGCGTGGGGCAGGACAATTCTTGGCTCGACCATGGGCATGAGCTCTTCCCCGATCTCATCTTTTGGTGTGTGCCCTATATGTATGGCGGCTATGTCGATGCCAAGATGGCTCAGCCCGATACACTGCCGCTGTTCCAGGCTCCCTGGCCCGAACAGAATCTCACGCAGGGCAACGGTCCCCTTATGGCGCGCTATATGCTCTATGGCGATGGCAAGGTGTACGAAAACGAGCCCGAGAGGTTCCAGTTTGGCAAGCATGCCCGCTTGGATTGGGGCTTAGAAGGCATGCCCGCGATGCAATTTGAGCGCGGCGATTTTATGGCCGAGGGCGACTCGATGACCTATATTCCGCTGCTGCCGTTTGGCCTGCGCGGCATCGATAACCGCGACTTTGACACGTTGCTCGGCCGCATGTTCCTTGACGGGCATCCCGACTCAGATGCGCCTGCCGGTTTTGCTGCCATAGGTACGCCGGTGGACGGCAACCCCAACCCCTATCTGCGCGCCTACCAGGAAGACTTCGCCGCTCGCGCGCAGTGGTGCGCCCATGAGCCCGCGGCCTGCTCGCATCCGGCGTATGTTGCCGAGGTCACGGGCGACATGAGCGCCGCGGCCGGCGAGCGCGTTGCTCTTGCAGCGACCATCGTCGACCCCGATGGTAGGGGCTTCGACGCGCACTGGGATGTCGCCGTGGAGCCGTCGCGCTATGCAGGCGCTCAAGATCTGTCGCTGTGGCAGGAATGCGCGACGAACGCCACGTTCACCGTACCCGCCGACGCGCAGCCCGGTGACCGCTTCGTGCTCACCCTCAGCGTTAAAACCCGCGCCGAGCGCCCCTGCACCCGCTACGCCCAGGTCGCCATCACCGTCGCGTAGCAAGCGGCGGCACCCACATTCGGCACGGAGTGTCCCCAACCGCCACTCATTTAAGTACATCCCCAATGAGTGGCCGAAGACTGCCCCCAACGACTAGTCGTTTAAGAACGTCCCCGATGACTACCCAGAAGTTGCGGTGGAATAGTTCCTGTTTGGCCTTCTATGTCCCACATTTAGGAACTATTTCACCGCAAGTTACTTGGGGATGAAAAATGGGCCATGTGTCCCAGTTGTGGAGACCTCTTGAGCCGTCTGGGTATCGTGAAAGATCGTGCGCTCCCCCATCATCAAAAGTGACACACGCTACCTGTTGATGGGAGGCAACCATGGGCTTCTTTGACAAGATGTTCGAGAAGAAAGAGTGCGCGATTTGCGGTACCGAGCTGGGACTTCTAGGTAAGACCAAGATCAACGAAGGCTACCTGTGCAAAGAGTGCGTCGGCAAGCTCTCTCCCTTCTTTGGAGGCTATCGCTCTAGCACCGCGGACGACATTCGCGAGCAGCTCGCCTATCGCGAGGCCAATGCCGAGCGCCTGGCATCGTTCAACCCCACGCGCACGCTCTCGGCCGGGCGCACCAATATTATGCTCGACGAGGACGCGGGCCTGCTGATCATTACCTCGCAGACGCGCTGGCGTGACGCCAACCCCGACATCATCGAGTTCTCTCAGGTACTCGGCTGCGACATGGACATCGACGAGCACCGCACCGAGATCTATCGCGAGACCAAGGACGGCGAGCGTGAGAGTTATGACCCGCCGCGCTACGACCTGGATTACGACTTCAATCTGACCATCCACGTCAACACGCCGTACTTTACCGAGATCGACCTGCGCGTGAACGACTCCACCATCGAGCAGCGCGGATCCATCGAGTACCGCGAGGCCAAGCGTCAGGCAACCGAAGTCCGCGACGCGCTGGTGCAGCTGCGTCAGGAGACGCGCGATAGCGTCGTTGCCGCCAAGGCCCCCAAGACCGCGGTGACCTGCCCCTTCTGCGGCGCCACCACCATTCCCGATGCCAGTGGGCGCTGCGAATACTGCGGCGGCGCCATCGGCGCATAGCCCTCGGCACGGAAAGGACCGATCATGGCCTTCGAAAGCGTTAACTATCAGTGCCCCGCGTGTGGCGGCCCGCTGCATTTTGCCAGCGCCGAGCAAAAGCTCGTCTGTGACTACTGCGACTCGCGCTTTGAAGTCGAAGAGGTCGAGGCTCTCTATCGCGAGCGCCAGGACAAGGCAGATGCCAAAGCCGATGCGGCGGCCGCAACATCCAAGCCCGCATCCGACGATGCGGTGCAGGAACTGGCCCAAAACGCCGGCTATATCTGCTCGTCGTGTGGCGCCGAGCTGATCTCGGACGGCACCGTCGCCGTCTCCACCTGCCCATACTGCGGCAATCCCGCCGTGGCGCCCGGCCAGCTCTCGGGCGACTTCTCCCCCGACCTGGTGATTCCGTTTAAGCTCGGGCGCGACGATGTCTTGGCCGCGCTCAAGGAGCACTACAAGGGCAAGATCCTGCTGCCCAAGAGCTTTGTCACCGGCAACCACATCGACGAAGTCCAAGGCGTCTACGTGCCGTTTTGGCTCTACGGCGCCCGCGTGGACGGCGAAGTGCACTTTGACGCAACCAACGAGACCGTGACCGAGGAATCCGACCGCACCGTCACGACCACCGACCACTACGATGCCTACCGTAAGGGCAATATCTCGTTTGAGCGCGTGCCCGTCGACGGATCGTCCAAGATGCCCGACGGCCACATGGACGCCATCGAACCGTTTGACTACGACGCGCTGCGCCCGTTCTCGGTCGCCTACATGCCCGGCTACATCGCCAACCGTTACGATGAGGACTGCGAGACTTGCAAGGCCCGTGCCGAGCGCCGTATGGAAGAAAGCACGATCTCGGCCCTGCGCGAGACCGTTATCGATGAGTACGACGATGCCTCGGTCGAGAGCAAGCAGCTCGACTACACCTGGGAAGACAGCGACTACGCCTTGTTCCCCGTCTGGATGCTCTCGACCTCGTGGAACGGCAAGAGCTACCTGTTTGCCATGAACGGCCAAACCGGCCGTATGGTCGGCGAGCTCCCCTGCTCCAAGCCCAAGCTCATTATCGCCTCGCTGCTGTTCTTTGTGATCGGATTTGTCCTCTCCCAGATTCTCTTTATGGGCGAATACGCCTTCGATCCGGATTACCTCACCTTTGATATCGAGGGCATCCTCATCAACATCGTCGCGCCGCTGATCATCGTGATCATCGGAGACGTGCTGCTGGTAGGCCAGCTCAAGACGGCCAACGAGGCGACTCACGCCGACGAGTACTGCGGCGAGCTCGACCTGGTCGAGAAGCACGACACCTTCAGCCACACCGAGACCACCGTTGTCATGAAGGACGACAAGGACGACTAAGCAATCCGACCAATACCACCCGGACTTTGACGAGAAAGGAAGATCACCATGGGACTCTTGAAAGCTGGATTGGGAGCTGCCGGCGGCGTCATGGCCGACCAGTGGAAGGAATTTATCTACTGCGAATCGATGCCCGCTGACGTCTTGGCCTGCAAGGGCGTCAAACGAACCGGCGGCCGCAGCTCCAACACACACGGCGAGGACAACGTCATCTCCAACGGCTCCGTCATCGCCGTCAACGACGGCCAGGGCATGCTCGTGGTGCAAAACGGCAAGATCATCGAAGTCGCACTGGAGCCCGGCGAGTTCGTCTTCGATACCGGCAGCGAGCCGAGCGTCTTTAGCGGCAACCTGGGCGACTCCATCAAGGAGACCTTCGCCAATATCGGCAGCCGCTTTACCTTCGGCGGCGACGCGGGCAAGGACCAGCGCGTCTACTTCATTAACACCAAGGAGATTATCGGCAATAAGTACGGCACCGCCTCGCCCGTGCCCTTCCGCGTGGTCGACAACAACATTGGCCTGGACGTCGACATCTCCGTGCGCTGCAACGGCGAGTATTCGTACCGCATCACCAACCCGCTGCTGTTCTACACCAATGTATGCGGCAACGTGACCGATAGCTACACGCGCGACAAGATCGACAGCCAGCTTAAGTCCGAGCTGCTCACCGCCCTGCAGCCCGCCTTTGCCAAGATCTCGGAGATGGGCATCCGCTACAGCGCCATCCCCGGCCACACCACCGAGCTCGCCCGCGCGCTCAACGAGGTCCTCTCTGCCGACTGGCGTGACCTGCGCGGCGTCGAGATCGTGAGCTTTGGCGTCAACTCCATCGCCGCCTCGCAAGAAGACGAGCAGATGATCAAGGACCTGCAGAAAGCCGCGGTCATGCGCGATCCCACTATGGCGGCAGCCAACATTGCCAGCGCCCAGAGCGACGCGATGCGCGCGGCAGCTGCCAACCCCAACGGTGCGATGGCAGGCTTTATGGGCATGGGCATGGCAGGTGGCATGGGCGGCATGAACGCCAGTCAGCTGTTCGCCGCCGGCCAGGCACAGCAGCAGGCCGCCCCGCAGCCGGCTCCGGCTCCCGCCCCCGCACCGGCTCCCGCCGCCGCACCTGCGGCCGGCACGTGGACTTGCAGCTGCGGCGCCACCAACACCGGCAAGTTCTGCTCCGAGTGCGGCAGTCCCGCACCCGCCCCGGCACCGGCAAAGTGGTTCTGCCCCAACTGCGGCAGCGAAAACGGCGGCAAGTTCTGCAGCAACTGCGGAACGCCCCGGCCCTAGCCCCTCTATCTGGTAATTGGCGGGGGATCCGCCACCCCCGCATTTGCTTCTATGGGTTTCGTTCGATGAAGGAGGACACCATGAAGACAACGTTCAAAAAATCCGTACTCGCATTCCTGACATGCGTCCTGGCGCTCGCCTTTGCCCTGACGGGCTGCAGCGGCGGCGCCAAAGACCCCAAGGCCGACTTCGTCGGCAGCTGGGAGCTCTCGGGTGGAACCGTGGATGGCGAAGAGCTGACCGATGAGTACATGAAGATGCTCGAGGATTGGGGTGTCCACTGCGTCCTGATTCTCGATGAGGACGGTACAGGCGCCCTCGACCTGTTCCTTGAGGTTGTCGACCTTAAATGGGAGGCAAAGGACGCCACCACCGTGACGATCACCGCCGAAGATGAGTCGCACGACATGAAGCTCAAGGACGGCAAACTCATCCTCGAAGAGGATGACGGCAACCTCGTCTTTACCAAGTCCGACAAGGATCTGTCCGGCACGGTGAAGAAGGATCGCGAGGCTGCCGAAAAGGAAGAGGAGATCGATGAGGCCGTCGAAGACGACGACGTCCAGCGCGCCGAAATCTCCCCCGCCGTCACCGTCGCCGATGACGATCTGTGCACCATCACCGTCACCGAGAAGTTCAAGGACGACTGGGGCGACATCGGCTTTGTCGTCAACATCACCAACAAGAGCGACAAGGACCTGACCTTCTACGCTCCCAGCGGTAAGACCAACGTCAACGGCACCATGAAGGAACCCTGGTTCTCGGCTCACCTGATGCCCGGCACCAACGCCACCGAGGAATTCACGTTCTCGAGCGGCGAGCTCGATAGCCTCGACGACCTGGTCAACACGACCATTGGCATCGACGCCTACCTGACCGATTCCTACGAGGACGTCGCCTCCTACAGCGCAACCATCGCGTAACGGCATGTAACATCAGCCGCGGATTGGCGGACACATCCGCGCACACCAGACGGGGCCGCAGGAGTTAATCCTGCGGCCCCGTCGCTTTTATGCCGATGCGTACCGAGCGTTAGCGCTCCATGTTGGGAACAATGCTGCCCTCCGTTACCGCGTGCACGGCCAGGCGCATGATGTTGTCGTAGCCGGTCTTGTTGAGAATCTCCGAGATGCGGCGCTTGATGGTGCCCTCGCTCATAAACAACTCGGCCGCGATCTCGCGACGGCTCTTGCCTTCGCAGGCAAGGCGCAAAATCGACAACTCAACGTCGTCGAGCGCCGCCGTGCCCGAAAAGATGCTTTCGGGCGGCTTGGGAAACGTGCAATAGCCCGCCAGCGTGGAGCGCATCACGGCAAAGAGCTCATCGATGCCGACGTTCTTGTACACAAAGCTGTCGACGCCTGCCTCGCGCGCCTGATCCACAAACGTAATCTCGGGCATGCCCGTCATGATAATGACGCGGCACTCGGGCAGCTGCTCTTTGATGCGCGCCGCCGCCACGATGCCGTTGGAATCGTGCTCGGTGCACACGTCCATCAAAATCATGTCCGGATGCTCCTTGAGCGCGACGTCCAAGGCATCTGAGGCATCGGCGATGGCGGCAACAACGGTCATGTCGGGCTGGTCCCCAACGGAGCGCGCGAGGCTCTCGCGCAGGATGGCCTGGTCTTCGACGATAAGGATACGAATCATGAGCTTCTCCTTTGGACCGTTGCGTTGGAGTTCAGCGGAATGGACACCGCAAGCGTAAAGGGCGGGGCGGCATGGACCTCCAGGCTGCCGCCCAGATTTTGCGCGACATGCCTCATACCAGGAATACCCGTTCCCTCGCGATACGATACGGGAGCAGGCGCGCCGTCGTTTGATACCGTCATGTGGGCAATGGCACCGCCATCCGACCCCTCCTGCCACAGGCGCACTTGGACTTGGTGAGCCTGCGCATGCTTGGTGGCATTGGTCGACGCCTCGCGGATAATCTGCAAAAAGGCGGCAGCGACGTGTGCATCGTCCGGAAGCGATCCATCCACATCGATCTGCACGCTCACCAGGCCAAAGGCATGAACGATATCGCCGAGCTGCTCCGCCGGCTCGCTGTCGCCACCGCTACGCAGGCCAGCGGCAATCGAGCGCAGCAGCGGGTCAATCTGCTCGAGCGACTCGTCATCCAGACGCCCCTCCTCCAAGTATCGATGGAGAATGGACAGGCGCTGCCCGATCACGTCGTGTACGCGGGCGCGCATACGTAGGTAGGCCGCATTGTCGGCAACCTTTTTGACTTCTTCGATCTGGGCCTGGAGCTCTTGGCCCGCAAGCTCGAGCAGGTGGTTGGCCTGCGCCAGACGGTCGTGGGCATGTGCGTACTCCGTCACGTCCAAGCCGATAATGCGCTCAAAGGGGCGGCCCGAAACCATAACCTCATCGCACGCGAACAGACGAATCTCGGAGGGGGAAACCTCGACCGCCGCACGTGCCTCCCCAAAGCGGTCCAGGTCGATTCGAACGCGGTTTTTGCTGCTCTCGGGCATCTGCGCACTGAGTTTTCGAAGACCGCCCCACGTATCGCTCATGTCGTGCAGGTCGGTGGGCATGTGAAGCTCCACAAGGTTCCTGCGCATGCAGCGGTTCATGAGCAGCGGGCGGCCCTTCGAATCCAGATACAGAATGCCGACGGGGATCACGTTAATAGTCTCGATCGTCGAAAACGCCGTGATGTCCTCCTGGCGGTTGCGCACGTCCATCAAAAGCGCCGCGACGGAGCGGAACAGGAAGAACGCGCCCTCCGCGATAAGGACTGCGGGCCACGCCGAACCCATGACGTAAACAACCGGCGGCGTCGCGGCGGCAACAAGCAGCAGCTCAACCATCATGACGGGACGACGATAATGCACCATAAGGACTACGCCATAGGCGGCAATCGCGGCGTTGAGCCATAGCAGCGCGCCCGCCGCCTCGGCGACGACATAGAGCGGCGCCACCAGATACGACCCGCTCGACGCGAACAAGATGACGGCCGAGATAATCAAGTGCAGCACAAGGCTCGACTCATAGACGCAAATCACTTTGCGGTTGTAAGACGAACGACGCGATGCGATGAGCGGAACATGGATGGTCTGCAGGCATGCCACCAAGGCAAAGAGCACATCGAGCGCAACGATCTGGGGAAGGATAAACGGCATCTGCATCATCACTCACCCGCCCGCGGCATCAGCACGATCATACGCAGCTGACCGGCCTCGCCCTCAAGACGATACGCCACGTTACGCCCCTGTAGTGCAACCTCGAGCTCTTGCGCAGCGGGCGTCTGCGAAAGATCTTCATCATCGTTGGAAAAAAGCGTGGCGCGCAGCTCGACACTGCATCGGTCATGGTCGCCCAAGTGATACATAAGCGCCGGATGGTCGGTGGTGTAGGCAAAAAACGCAAAGTCATACACGCAGTCGTACAGGGCGCTTACCGTACTGGCGTGCAACGGGCGCCGTATGGCGATAATCGAGGCGCAATCGATATCGATGGTGCGCAGGTCGCTTGCGAGCTCGTTGGCGATGAGCTGAATGCGGTCGCGATCAAAGCCGCTCTCCCCGTGCTGTGCCAACGTGAGCGACCCCTTACGCTTGCAATAGGCGACGAGCATCTTGGCGCGCTGCAGCATGCGGTAACGCTCGTGCGAAGACGCTTCGTCGGTCAACGGCGGCAGCGAGCTCAGCAGGTCGTACATCCCTTCGAGCGCGCGGGCAAGCGCCTGGTCCACGTCTTGGACCAGCAGGGTCTCGGCCTCTTGATCTGCCAAATGCGTCTTAAGGTCGTAGTCGGCGGCGAGCAGCTCGTTTTGGCGTTGCAGCTCCATGCGGCGATGTGCCAGTTCACGGTTAAGCTCGTTGAGCTCCGACACGTCTTGGGCAAGCAGGGCCGATCCGCCCAGCAGTGGAAAGGCACGGTACATTACATCGGGATCGGACGCCACGGCAAAGGCATGGGCGCGGCCGTGCTCCTGGGTCCGCAACTCCTCACGCACGCCTACCGGCGTTGGCTTTGACACCGGCGTGGCATAGACCTCCTGCAGGTCGCGCGTTAGAACTTTGAGGTCAAGCGGCAAGGTGTCGAAGATGCCAGCTATGTCGTGATACGACGGAATGACACCGCAATCGAGACAGATTTCCATCGCCACCACGCACAGGACGCAATAGACGAGCGAAAAGTTGAGCCTCCATGCCCAAGGCACGCGCAGAGCATATGAGATGGCAAAGAATGCGCCGCCCAGCAGTACGAGCGCCGCCGTGCCCGAGAATCGCTGGATGCGAAAGGACGAGGACCGACCAACCAGGATAAAAAAGGCCACGAAGTTAAAGGCCGTCCACACGAGGACGGCGAAATAGCCCCAGCCGTACGTGTAATCGTTGCTCCAGGTGTCGCTCGTACGGTCAAAGCGGAAGACCTGCTGGTGAAAATCGTTGGTGAGCACAAATCCGATAAGCAGGATGGCCACAATCCACAGCGCAGCGCAGTAGCGGCGACCCAGGCGGTGTTGCTCCAGGCCCGCAAGGCGCAGACCACACAACTGGTAGAGCAGTGGAATGAGCGTCATGGGCACGTAGTACAGGTACCACAGCACGGTGGCATAGAACGGCGTGAACGACTTGTACTTGAGAATGACTTCGATCATCCACAGGGCGCAAATGGTGGTGACGGCAACAAGGCGGCGGCGCAACACATAGTCCAAACAGCGCAGATAGACCGATACGCCCCAAATCGAAAATGCAATTGCGGCGACAAGCAGCGGGAGAGAGCTCGAATGGACGAGCGCATCCACGACCTCTTCGGACACCTCGCTATAGGCGGGCACGGTGTTAGAAAGTTTGGGGTCGAAGGCGAACAGCGCCGGCAAGACTGCCAAAAGCATGAGGAACAGCGCGGTGATGGCGCCGGCGATAGCAAAGACGCGGTGATGGTACACCTGATGTGTTATGCCAACAAGGAATCGCGGCATGGCGAAGAGCCTGCCGCCCCTGGGATCCGCCACGGGTGCGGATCGGGCGGCCGCGTGGCCGATATGTCGCTCGCGGGTACCCATAGTGCTTTTAGTGTACCGACAGGTGGGCCCAAAAAGCGGGCCACATGTCCCAAAATCCGCAGACGGCAAGGCGCCCGGCGAGCATTAACTACTCGCCGGGCGCCTTGGTTAGGAGGCTCTGAAGTTGAGTGTCTCAGCTTCCTTAGGACAGGTCCTCACCATTCGTCTCAATGACGTGCTTGTACCAGTCGAAGCTCTTCTTCTTGGAACGCTTGAGGGTGCCGTTGCCGGCGTCGTCGCGGTCCACATAGATAAA
Organism: Collinsella sp.; assembly: GCA_036550635.1. Taxonomy (GTDB): domain Bacteria; phylum Actinomycetota; class Coriobacteriia; order Coriobacteriales; family Coriobacteriaceae; genus Collinsella. The sequence continues at coordinate 33,056 of JAXKFZ010000081.1, forward strand.
GCCATAACGCTTGGACATCTCGCCCGTGCCGGCAGACACCAGGTCGATCGGGCCCCAGGTGGTGTAGCCCAGCAGGTCAACGCCGTCCTCGGTCACCGCATCGCGCATCGCGGCAATATGCTGGCGCAGGTAGTCGATACGGTAGTCGTCGTTGATGGAGCCATCCTCCTCGACAACATCCTTGGCGCCCAGACCGTTCTCGACCACAAACAGCGGCTTCTGATAACGGTCGTACAGGTCGTTGAGCGTAATACGGAAGCCCAGCGGATCGATGACCCAGCCCCACTGGCTCTCCTGCAGGTAGGGATTCTTGGCGCCGGCGAAGGCGTTGCCCTGGGTGCGCTCGACATCGGGGTTATCGGCACCGGCGGAGCAACGGGTGCTGTAATAACTAAAGCTGATGAAGTCGACGGTGTTGGCGGCCAGGATCTCGCGGTCCTCGTC
>JAXKFZ010000007.1:0-9630 GCA_036550635.1 Collinsella sp.
GGTGCTCATCTTGGCCGGAGCCTTGGTCATGCACTCATCGATGATGTGCGCGATGACGCCATAGCGCTCACCGGTGATGATGGACTCGGCATCGTCGTCGCAGTCCTGCTCGCACTGGGCGACCAGCTCCTCCACGCGAGCGGCCTTCTCCTTGGTGAGGTTGATGAGCTTGCAGGCGTCTGCATCACGCTCGAACAGCTTGACGGCGTAATAGCGACGCTTGTTAGCGGGAACGCTCGCCGGAAGGTTATTCTCGATGTGCGTCAGAACGTCCTCGATGGAGGAATCGAACTTGTGCTCCGGCACCTGGCCCTTGGAAGCAGCAGACTTCTTAACCTGCTCGAACAGCTCCTTGATGCCCTTGTTCTTAAGGGCCGAGATCATCATGACCGGGCAGCCGAGCTTTTTGGAGAGCTTGGCGGCATCGATCTTGTCGCCGTTCTTCTCGACCAAGTCGGCCATGTTGAGGGCAACGACCACGGGCAGGCCGGTCTCGATAACCTGAAGCGCCAGGTACAGGTTGCGCTCGAGGTTGGTGGCATCGACAACCTGGACGACCACATCGGGCTCGCCGCTCATGAGGTAATCGCGCGAGCATTGCTCCTCGGGGCTGTAGGGGGAAAGCGAGTAGATGCCAGGGAGGTCCGTGATGGTAACGTTCTTGTCGCTTAGGAGCTTGGCTTCCTTTTTCTCAACCGTGACGCCGGGCCAGTTGCCAACGTAGCCGTTGGCGCCGGTGATCAGGTTGAAAAGCGTGGTCTTGCCGCAGTTGGGGTTACCCGCCAGCGCGACATGGATCTGAGAATCCGCCATTCAATCCTTCTTCCTTGTGTGCCTGCGCTGCTTTCTCCGCGCAGGCTGGATAATGTGCTTCAAAGATGCTGCATTAAGTTAGAAAAACCTAACTTTATCTGCAGAAATATACGCCGCGAGCCCTTACTGGACCTCGACGACGGCCGCCTCCTCCTTGCGGATGGAAAGCTCGTAGCCGCGCACGTTGATCTCGACCGGATCACCGAGCGGTGCAACCTTCACGACCTTGAACGAAGTGCCCTTGATGAGCCCCAGGTCCATAAGGTGGCGGCGAAGCGCACCCTCACCGTGAAGCTTGACGATGGTAGAGCTCTCGCCCACCTTAACGTCACCCAACGTCTTCATCCTCTTGTCCCCCTTTCGGTTTTTATGAAATGCTGCTGACTAACCGACGGTCATGATGTGCATGGCAACCTTGGAATCGATGCCAAAGCGTGCGCCCAGCACCGTGACGATGATATTGGCGCCACTCGAGCTCACCACGTGGATTTCGTTGCCCTCGACAAAGCCGAGGTCCTTGAGGTGGTGTTTCATGTCCTCATTGCCCTTTACACGAGACACGCGCACGGTTTCGCCCGCTTTTACCATCGAAAGCGGCATGGCCGGCATCTGCGGTCCGCAAGACATGAGTTGCTCCTAACGTCAGTTCGTCCTCAACATCGACGCGTAAAAAGTTAACCACGTCTATGTTCGCTATAGTAAACTAGCACGTGGTTAACTTTTTGGAAAGGGTCCCCATTCAGATTTCGAAAAAGTTTCCTATACGAAACAAAAAGGCGCGGCAAAGGACCATCCTTTACCGCGCCCTATCATGCTTAGAGCGAGAGATTTCTGATCGATGTGACACAGGAGGCCTCATCCACGCCCGAAACGCGGAACACGATGTCCTCGCCACATTCGCCACAGAGTGCCATGAGCCCTATAACGTCGCGGCCATCGACATGACGATTGCCAATCGAAACCGACACGTCACTACGATGCTTGGCGATAATGTCATAGAGCAGCGCAACCGGGCGGGCATGTAGTCCCAACGGATCTTTAATCGTCTTCGTAAATTCGACCATGTCCCCTCCCATGACATCGCACATTCGGCCGGCAAACCCAGCCACGTGGTAGTTATTGTAGCGTTAGATGCTTGTCGAGAGCTTCTCTGAACACCTCGTGGGCAAAAAGTGGCAAATATGAGTACTGTCACCAATTTAGTAGCAGCAAAATCGAGAGCAAATTGCTTACTTTAAGCGATTTGAAGAGGTTGAAAGCCGTCAAACGCCCTTTAAAGGGGGTTAGATAAATTGATTGTGAGCCCATTTTTACTCAGAACAGGCCGAAAAATATGACACCTCTTTTGCAACAGTACTCATATTTGGCATTTTTGCCCACAGGGTCCAAAACCATGCCCCAAAACACAAAAGGAGAGGCCTCGTAAGGCCCCTCCCTAGGAAAGGGGATCGATTTATTCCACAGCCGCAGATTAATCCTAGCCGCTACTCAATCATGTCGAGGACGGAGGGGCGCAGCTCGCTCTCGGCAGCCTCGGGATCGGTCTCGCGCAGACGGTTGATATAGCGGTTGTACCACATCACGGCAAGGCCCAGGAAGACAACCACACCGCCAACGTTGTAGACCAGCGTCAGCCACAGCGGCTGATCGAGCGGAATGGTGCCGCAGATAAGCACGAAGCAGAAGACCACAAGCAGGAATGCGGCAACGACCAGGCCAAAGCTGCGCGAGCCCATGCGGAAGCCACGGGGAGCAGCATCGAAGTTCTTGCGCAGCATAAAGTAGGCAAGCAGAATCAGCAGCGGCGGGAGCAGAGCGGTGGCAGCCGTCATGTTGGTGACAATCATGAGCAGGTCGTCGAGGTTACCGGAGCCCAGGGCCAGGATGATCAGGATGGGGACGACGATGGCGAACTGCAGCCAAGCGGCGCGGGCAGGAATGCCATGCTCGTTGAGCTCGACGATCTTGCTACCAAAGACGCCCTTGGGGATCTCGGTGAAGAAGACCTTGATGGGAGCGGAGGTCCACATCATGAGGGAACCCAGCGTAGCGGCGAGAAGGATCAAGCCGATGACGCGCGTGGACACTTCCATAGGAATGCCAAAGTGGGCAAAGACAGCGCCGAACACGTCGAAGATGCCGGTGGAGATGGCAACGCTGCCCTCGGGGATGAACAGGTTAACCAGCAGCGAAGCGCCTGCATACAGAAGGCCGATGGTCAGGCCGGCGATAACGACGGTGCGCACGAAGGCCTTGACGCCACCCTTAAGGTCGTTAAGGAACACGCCGACAGACTCAGCGCCGCCAACGCCCTGGATGATCCAGGCAAGCGTACCGAAGAAGCCCCACGCAGTTGCGAAGTTGCTCATGTCGGGAGCCATGTTAGCGGGAGTAGGAGCCGTAGCGAACTCAACGCCGCCAAGGGCAGCAGCCAGGGACAGCAGGATGAACACGGCGGTCAGGCCGAGAGCCGCGGTCGAACCGAAGGAGGAAATGGAGCCGATCCACTTAGCGCCCTTGGTCGAAACCCACGTGGCGATAGCAAAGACGACGATCTCGATAATGGTGATCCACAGCTGCGAAAGCTCGGCGTTGGCACCAAAGAACACGTAGCTCGCGTAGATGATGACGTTGGGCAGGACGGACGCAAAGAAGAACAGGTTAACGAACCAGTAGCTAAATGCCGTCAGGAACGCCCAGCGACCACCCATCGAGGTCTTAACCCATGCGTACACGCCCGACTCGGAGTCCTTGTTGAGGCCGACGAACTCGGCGGTAACCAGGGTATAGGGGACAAAGTACAAAAGCGTGGCGAAGAAGAACGACGGCGCAGCTGCCAAGCCGATGGCCGCGTTGTTGTTGATGATGTTCTTGATACCGAACACGGCGGCGACCGTCATGCCCAGCAGAGCGAACGAACCGATCGTTCCTCGTTTTTCAGAGCTCATAAGCCCTCCCAATCATCTATTAAATGTCATCCAAAACCGTCCGAGCTGCAAGTGCAATCGCGGACGGCGCACCTGCTAAGGGGAATGGGGAAAAGGGAGTCAACAAAGCCATCCCCCTTAACGGCGCGAAGCAAACGTCCAAACGGACGAATACTACTTGTTGGGGAAGGAATAACCTTCGACCGTCACGTGCAGTACCACGACGCGGGGATCCGAAGCCTCGGCGATAACACGGTAAGCCTCGTCGATCTCGACGACGGCAACGCCGCCGGCGGGAATCGTCACGGTCTCCCCCGCCCCCTCAAAGCGCTCGCGATCATCGATATCGCTGTAAGCGCGGGTGCAGGTGAGGCCTGCCTTGGGGGCAACCTCGACGGTCAGGTCGCCGTCGAGCGGAGCGAGCACGGCATGGTAGCGACGGTGACCGACCAGATCGGCGGTTGCGGCCTCGCGGGCATAGACCCACCAGTACACCAACGAGTCGCCGATGGAGTAAGCCACGTCGTGCTGTAGGTCGGCAACGCCATCGAGCGCCTGGCCGGTGCGCATCCACTTCTTGACGGACTTCATCTGAGCGTCGAAATCGGCGCGCGAGTTAAAGACATGCATGGCTTATGCCTCCTTAATGGGTGCCAGCGCCTGATCCAGATCGGCAGACGTCAGCGGTCGCAGGGACACCTCAAAGCTGAAGCTCTCAAAACGGGTGCGATAGGAATCGAGCACCTCGGAACCCCAAGAGTTCGAGCCAAGGCCGAGCAACTGGTCGTTGATGTTGACCGTGACCGTATCGCCCTTGACAAGGTCGTAGACGTGCTTGGCGTTATCGATGGCCTCGCAGCTATAGGGCCATGCCGAGAACGAGAACGGGTTGGAAGCGGCGTCGCTCGGACGCGTCACGACCAGACCGTCACCGTGGCTAGAGCGCAGGGCAACCCAGCGGGTACCCTCACGGTTGGCGCAGTCCTGAGGCATAACGTAGGGCGTGAACATATCGTCGACCGTGGTGCGGTAATGACCGACCGGGTTGGCGCGCAGCGAGTCCGGATAGTTCTCGCCCGGGCCGTGGCCATACCACTCGACGGCGCGATCGCAACCGGGGACCTCGAAGGAGATGCCGATGCGCGGGATGATGTCCGAATAGTCACCGTAGGGCTCGCCGGAAACCTTGAGGTCAACGCGACCGCTCGGAAGCACGGTGTAGACAAGCTCGACGCGCATGCCGAACGCGCGGACGGGAGGAGCGATACGCTGGCTCACGGTAACGACGACCGCATTGCCGTCCTGCTTCCAAGAAACCTTGCGGGTAGACGTCTGCATCACATCGATGAAGTTGTCCTTCCACAGCGAGTCATACTCCTGGGCGTGGTTATCGACGAGCGGATGCCAAAAACCAACCTGGGGACCGGAGGCCATGACGTCGCGGCCGGATGCCTTCCACTCGCTCACGGTACCGTTTACCTTGCTGAAGGTCAGCTCGCCGTTGAGGGAGTGAATGCGAATCTCCTGCTCGGTCTCCTCGACCGTAAGCTCAGGACGAGTGGGAGCCGCAATGGCCGGCGCCGGATGGTTTGCGATGGCAAACTGGCTTGCGCCCAGTTGGAACATCGGCTCGCACCAGACGTGAGCGGCCATGGTGTAGGCGCGCACAGTCAGCAGGGTCTCGCCTACCGCGGCCTCGTGAATCACCAGCGGAAGCTTGACGGACTCACCGGAGGCAACCGCACCGGGCGTGAGCGTCTTGCGGCAGACCACGTCGCCGTCCACCAGGGTCTCCGCCGACAGGCAAACATCCTCGAGGGTGGTAAACCAACGCTTGTTGGTGACAGTCAGCTCGCCCGCCTCGGCATCGTAAGCCATGCGAACCGGGCAGATGACCTGACCATACTCAGTGAGGCCCGGGCTCGGCTGCTGCCAAGGGAACACCATGCCATCGATGCAGAAGTTGCTGTTGTTGGGGTAATCGCCGTTGTCGCCACCGTACATATCGTAGGCAACGCCGTCCTCGGTCACAGCAGCCAAACCGTGGTCGCACCATTCCCAGATAAACTGGCCTTGGATGCAATCCCAGCGATCGAAGACCTCCTGGTACTCGGACAGGCCTCCGGGGCCATTGCCCATGGAGTGACCGTACTCGCAGTTAATGCGCGGCTTGGGGAACGGATGCTCGCCAAAGTCGTTCATCTGCGACACGCGGGAGTACATGGTGGAGATAACGTCGACGGTATCGGCGTTGCGATCCTCCTCGTAGTGGACCGGACGACCGTCGAGCTCGTGAGCCTTGGCGTACATCGCGCGGATGTTGCAGCCATAGCCGCTCTCGTTGCCCATCGACCACATAATGATGCAGGCGTGGTTGCGCTCCTGCATCACCAGGCGCTCAATGCGGTCGACGTAGGCCGGCTCCCATGCCGGGTCGTCGGTCACCAGGGCGATATTGCCGATATTCTCGAAGCCGTGGCTCTCCATATCGGTCTCGGCGACCAGCATGATGCCATACTCATCGCACAGCTCGTAGAAGCGCGGGTCGTTGGCGTAGTGGGACGTGCGCACCGCGTTGATGTTGTGCTGCTTCATGAGCTCCAGGTCGCGGCGCATGCGATCGAGGCCCACGGCGCGGCCCTTGTAATCGTCGTGATCGTGGCGGTTGACGCCATGCATCTTAAAGTAAGTGCCGTTGAGGTAGATATGATTGCCCTCGACCGTCACCTCGGCAAGACCCTGGCGATGCGGGACGTACTCGCTGACCTGGTCACCGTCGTAGACCTCAAACGTAAGGTCATAGAGGAAGGGATCCTCGGGATTCCAGAAGTGGGCATCGGTCACGCTGCACTCGGCATGGCCGTCGACGCACTCGCCCGTAGCCACCACGTTCTCGCCATCGCTGAGCGTATACACAACGCGGGTAGCGCCCTCGGCCACCGTATCGAGCGTGATCAGAGCGGCATCGCCCTCGCGGTGCGTGCGGAACCTAAAGTCGACCAGGTGCGCGGCGGGACGCTGCATAAGGTACACATCGCGGAAGATGCCCGATGCCCACCACATGTCCTGGTCCTCGATATAGCTACCATCGCTGTACTGCAGAACCTTGACCGCAAACAGGTTGTCGCCCTCGACGAGCGCGTCGGTCACGTCGAACTCGGCAGACAGACGCGAACCCTTGGTCATGCCGATAAACTTGCCGTTGACGTACAGCTCGCCATAGCTCTCGATGCCGTCAAAGCGAATGATCTCGCGAGCGCCGGCAGGCACGGCGGGAAGGTTGACGATGCGCTGGTAGACGCCCGTGGGGTCGTCGGAGGGAACGAACGGCTGATCCACCGGGAACGGGAAGCCCTCGTCGGTGTAGGCAAGGTTGCCATAGCCGTCTACCTGCCACAGGTGCGGAACCTCCACGTGATCCCACTCGGGCTCGTACGTGGAGAGCTCCTCGTTGGAGACGGCCGCGGGGCCCTCAAAGAGACGGAACTGCCACGAGCCGGACAGCTGGACAAACCCGCGTGACAGCTCGCGGCTGTACGTAGCGGCGAGATCGGCGGTCTCGTAACCCATGAAGTACGCATGGGGTGCCAGGCGGTTCCTGTGGGTGAGCGCTTGGTTTTCCCAATCGTTAATGGCGTCCATGGTGATGCTCCTTCGTCATCGTAGTGATTCTTGTGCAACCGGTTGTCCTTATCTTACGGGCGACGCATAATACTGTGCAACCGGTTGTCCGCTGAACGGTCGATTTGGTCGGGTTAACGGTGCAACCGGTTGTACAACCGCGACACTTATGTCACCCTGAGTATTGAAACTCAGCGCAAGACATCGTTCTCAAGCTCGTAGGCAACCGCCACGCCCGCTGATATCTCACCCATACGAGACGTATTCGATTGCGGCTTGGTTGCAAAACGACACCGGTCACCGGATATCATGAACGCTGTTCAGGCGCACTATAGTAAGCTGTATCCGCACCAGCCCGTATCAGCGACAACATCGACCGCATTCTCCAGGAGACGCCATGACCCAACCAGTTCGCACCGCACCTACGCTTGCCGAGGTTGCCGCAGCTGCCGGCGTGTCGCGCTCCACGGCATCGCGCGCTCTCAACGATTCGCCCCGCATTAGCGAGGAAACCAAAAGGCGCGTCCGCGCGGCGGCCAAGGAAGTCAATTTTGTCCCCAACGCTCGTGGCCGAGCGCTCGCTGTCGGGCGCACGGAAATCATCGCCGTGCTCGTGACCGAGCCCCTGAGTGAACTCTTCAGCGACCCCACCTATAGCGAGTTTTTGAGCGGCATTACCGAGGAACTGTCGGAGTCGTCCTATCTGCCCGTTATCTTGCAGGCGTCTTCTACGCATGAGCGCAACCGTGCACGCGAGCACTTTGAGCGCCGCTCGTTCGACGCCGTGATCGACGTCTCCCCCTACAAGGGCAGCGAGCTGCTCGAGGTGCTGCGCGAGCTGGGCGTACCCACCGTGTTGTGCGGCCAGCTCGAGGGCCACCCCTATCGCGATGTGTTCTCGACAGTCTACTCCGACGACGAAGAGGGCGGACGCTTTGCGGCACTCGCCATAAAGGATCGCGGGCGCAAAGATATCGTCGCCGTGTTGGGGCCGCAAGACAACCCCGCTGTTGCCGACCGCCTGCGCGGCTACCGCGCCGTCTTGGGCGAAGACCTCCCAGACGCAAACGTTATCTATACCGGCTGGAACAGCGGAGACGGCTATCAGGCCATGCACCAGATTCTCGCGCGCGAGATCGCTTTCGATGGCGTGCTCTGCGGATCGGACCGTATCGCGGCTGGCGTCATCACCGCACTCAACGAGGCAGGCCTATCCGTTCCGGCGGACGTTTCTGTCGTCGGCTTCGACGATCACGAGATTGCGACGCGCTGCGTCCCCGCGCTCACGACCGTCCGCCAGCCCCTGCGCGAAGAAGGCCACATGGCCGCCAACATTGCGCTCGACATGATTAAGGGTGCCGAGCCAACCACCTCCGTGATGCACATGCAGCTGATCCAGAGAGACTCGCTATAAGAAACTGGGGCAGGCTTTTCGCCAGACAGTTGTTGCGGAAAGCCTGTCCCGTTTTGAGCGCTCGTTCTGGGGCACAGTTTCCGTTAGACAGCTCAACCGGAAACTGTGCCCCATTATTTTGCCGAATTCTGGGTCGCGCTTTCCCAGAGGACCCCCTTTGGGAAAGCGTGACCCGTTCTGGACACAGATTCCGGGACGCACTTTCCGCGACGCCCGGTCATCCCAAGCCCTCACAATCTCGGCGCATAAAAAACGAGGGAAGGCACGCGTCCTTCCCTCGTTACAGGCAATATGTAGCCGCTTGCCTACATCAGGCGCAGGCTGACGTCCTTGAGCTGGGCGCCGGAAACGGCACTCGGAGCGCCCGACATAAGGTCGGAGCCGCTGGCCGTCTTGGGGAACGCCATGACGTCGCGGATGGAATCGGAGCCGGTAAGCAGCATGCACACGCGGTCCAGGCCCAGAGCGAAACCGCCCATCGGGGGCGCACCAAACTTGAGCGCCTCCATGAGGAAGCCGAACTGCGACTCGGCGCGCTTCTCGGTAAAGCCCAGGAGCTTGAGCATGGACATCTGCATCTCGGCGTTGTGGATGCGCATACCGCCGCCGCCGGCCTCAAAGCCGTCCATGACAAAGTCGTAGGTGCAGGAGCCGGCCGCCAACGGGTCGGCCTCGATCTTGGCGATGTCGGTCTCGGTCGGCAGAGTGAACGGTTGGTGCTCGGCAGCGTAAGCCTTGCGGTCCTCATCCCAGTGGAACAGCGGGAAGTTGACGACCCACAGGAAGTCGTGGCCCTCGCGCTTGATCTCGAGCGCGCTGGCCATGTGAGAACGCATGCCGCCCAGGATCTCGTCA
>JAXKFZ010000082.1:0-3308 GCA_036550635.1 Collinsella sp.
ATCGTTTTGCGACATCGTATGCATATCCTTCGATTTTCGCCTTGCGGTTCATCGTGTTTTTACTGGGCTTGCATTATAGCGATTGCCCTGCTGTTTGTGGTACGGAAACGGTGGCATTCAAAAGAGGTGGGACATTTGTCCCACCTTTGAGTCGTTCTTTGCCGCTATCCGCACACACCGCATTTTGCACAGGCCGAAAGTGCGGCCGGAGCCTGCGCGATGCCGCCCTTTGCCGTCTCGCGCAGCGTGGCCGGCAACGCGTGGCCCACCGAAAGCATGACATGTGCCATCTGGTCAAACGGCACCAAGCTCTTAATGCCTGCGAGGGCGAGTTGTGCCGAGCTAAAGGCCGCTGCCACGCCAATGGCGTTGCGGTTTTGGCAGGGCACCTCCACGAGGCCACCGACGGGGTCACAAACGAGGCCCAGCAGGTTACTCAGCGCGATGGAACTGGCGTCGAGCGCCTGCTCGGGCGTGCCGCCGAGCATCTGCACCAGCGCGGCGGCTGCCATGGCAGCGGCGCTTCCCACCTCGGCTTGGCAGCCGCCCTCGGCGCCGGCAACGCAGGCGCTTGTGGTGAGGTTGAGGCCGATGGCGGCTGCGCAGTAGAGCGCGTCCATGACCTGCTCGTCGTCGAGCTGCAGGCGATCGGCGAGCGCCAGCACGCAGCCGGGCACAACACCCGCGGAGCCTGCCGTGGGGGCGGCGACAATCACGCCCATGGTAGCGGAGCGCTCGAGCACGGCCATGGCGCGGGCAACGGCGTCGGTCTGGACGGCGCCCATCAGGCTTGCACTCAAATCGTTGCAGCGGGTTGCTTCGACGAGCTTGGCCTCGCCGCCGATAAGCCCGCCGAGCGAGCGTTGCGGATTGGCGATGGGGGCCGTGGTCTCCTCGCGCATGACGTCGAGCACGCGGCGCATGGCAGCGACGGCGTGGGCCTCGCCGGTCAGACGCGCCTCGCGAACGGCCATGACGGCGCCGATGCTGAGCCCCAGTTCCTCGCACGCATCGAGCAGCTGCTCGCCGTCGTCGAAGATTTCCTTGGCCGAGACGCCGGGGGAGAGCGACGAGGCAGAACCGGGGAGCTCGATAAACGTTGCGTAATCGACATTGTCGAGCTTGCGCAGCATGGGGACGACGGTGTCGTCGGGCGCGCCGTCGGTCTCAAAGACGGAGTAGGCCTGGCCACCCACTTCGGTTCGGTAGGTGCGGCAGAAGGCGATGTTCACGTGGGCGTAGGCGAGCAGGTTGGTGAGCGCGGCGAGTACACCGGGGACGTCCTTGTGTGCCACGAAGAGCGTGGAGTACATGCCCGAGATGTCGACGCCGACGCCGTTAATGCGGCTGATACGCATCTTGCCGCCGCCCAGGCTCTCGCCGCGGACCTGTGCCGTGGCGCCCGTGTCGTCGACCATGTCGATATCGACGGTATTGGGGTGGATGGAGGCGTCGTCGCCCTTGATGTCAAAGTGATATTCGAGGCCCTGCTCGCGTGCGAGGTTGAAGGCCTGCTTGATATTCTCGTCATCGGTGTCGAGGCCCAGGATGCCCGCGACGAGCGCACGGTCGGTGCCGTGGCCGCGGTAGGTGTGGGCGAAGGAGTTCCACAGGCCAAAGGTGACCTTGGTAATGCGGCCTTCTAGCAGGCTGGCGGCAACTTGGGCGCAGCGGAGGGCGCCGGCGGTGTGCGATGAGCTGGGGCCGACCATGACGGGGCCCAAGATCTCGAATGCCGAGGTCGTAGCTAGTGTTTGCGGCTTGCCTGCCATGGCTGCTCCTTTACGTGGCTCGTCGTCCCGAGGGGCGGGGCATAAGGTCGCCTGCTCGGGCAGTCCTGCTCGCACGGAGAGCACATTAAGTGCTCTCCGGCTCGTGCGGAACTCGCGATCGACCTTATGCCCCGCCCCTCGGGACTAAGGATACATGGTTGGAGCTGCTAGATGGCAAAATTCATTAGCTAGGGACGCAGTGTAGACTCATATCGAAGCATCTTCACCACCGGATTAATAAAAAAGAAGTACCGCTTGGGGGCGGTACTTCTTTTGAAAGCGCGTGCTTGTTTTGACCTTGGTGGTTCCCAATTACAGGCCGCAGGCTGCTTTGAGTTCTTCGACTCGGTCGGTCTTCTCCCAGGTGAAGTCGGCGTCTTCTCGGCCAAAGTGACCGTAGGCTGCCGTCTTTTCGTAGATGGGGCGACGCAGATCTAGGTCGCGGATGATTGCGCCCGGGCGCAGGTCGAAGGTCTTCTCTACGGCCTCGACGATCTTGTCCTCGGCAACATTCGCGGTACCGAAGGTGTCGACCATGATTGAGAGGGGCTTGGAAACGCCGATGGCGTAGGCAAGTTCGACTTCGCAGCGGTCGGCAAGGCCGGCGGCGACCACGTTCTTGGCGACCCAGCGCGCGGCATACGCGGCGGAGCGGTCAACCTTGGTGCAGTCCTTGCCGCTAAAGGCACCGCCGCCGTGACGGCCGTAGCCGCCGTAGGTGTCGACGATGATCTTGCGGCCGGTGAGGCCCGTGTCGCCCATGGGGCCGCCCACGACAAAGCGACCGGTGGGGTTCACGTAGATGTCTGCGTTGTCCCACGGCATGTTCTCGGCGTCCATGACCGGGGTGATGACGTGCTCGATGAGGTCGGCCTTGATCTTGCCCATGTCCTCGATCTCGGCGGCGTGCTGCGTGGAGATGACGATGGTCGTTACCTCGACGGGCTTGCCGTCTTCGTAGCGCACGGTGACCTGGGTCTTGCCGTCGGGACGCAGATAGGCGAGGGTACCGTCGTGACGCACGGCGGCCAGGCGCTCAGCCAGACGGCTTGCCAGGTAGTGCGGCATGGGCATGAGGGTCTTGGTCTCGTTGGAGGCATAACCGAACATCATGCCCTGGTCGCCGGCACCGATCAGGTCGATCGGGTCGGTGGTAGCGCCGGTCTGGGTCTCGAAGGACTCGTCGACGCCCTGGGCGATATCGGGCGACTGCTCGTGGATGAGGCTCATAACGCCGCAGGTGTCGCAGTCAAAACCGAATTTGGCACGGTTGTAGCCAATGCGGCGGATAACGCCGCGGGCGATTTCCTGCACGTCGACGTAGGCCTGGGTGCGGATCTCGCCGGCGACGATGACGGTGCCGGTGGTCACGAGGGTCTCGCAAGCGCAGCGGACGTTCTCCACGTTGGCAGGCACGCCGTTGGGGGCGATGTAGCCCTGCTCCTGGAGCTCTATTTCTTTGGCGAGGATTGCGTCGAGGACGGCGTCGCTGATCTGGTCAGCGATCTTATCGGGATGACCTTCGGTCACCGACTC
>JAXKFZ010000083.1:0-4843 GCA_036550635.1 Collinsella sp.
CAGTGATCCTCCTTTATGGATCTGTGCCGCCCCGTGTCGTTCCGGGCGGCGTCGTACAGATTTGCCCAGCCTGCGTAAACCGCGCAGCCAGACATGGCGTTCTATCTTATCGCACCTGTGTCGATGTGCCGCGGAAAAGTAGTTCTCGCCCAAAGACTTGACGGAGACGAAACAATTGACGCGGCCTGGCCGTCGCCAAGGCGCGCCGCGTGCGACAATGTGCCCCAATACAACTGCACTCGGAAAGGCCCGCCATGACTGCACGCCTCATCGTTATGGATATCGACTCCACGCTCATCAACCAGGAGGTCATCGACCTGTTGGGCAAGGAGGCAGGCGTGGGCGAGCAAGTTGCGCGGATCACCGAACGCGCCATGCGCGGCGAGCTCGATTTTAAGCAGGCGCTCGAGGAGCGCGTGGGGCTGCTCGCCGGCCTGGACGAGAGTGTGTTCGAGCGCACCTTTGAACGCGTGACATTTACCCCCGGCGCGCTGGAGCTTGTGCGCTCGGCACACAGCAAGGGCTGGAAGGTCGGCGTGGTAAGCGGCGGCTTCCACGAGATCGCTGACAAGATCGTAGCCGCCGCGGGTATCGATTTTTGCCTGGCCAACCGCCTGGAGGTCGTGGATGGCAAGCTCACCGGTAAGTTGGCTGCCGACATTGTGACCAAGGAGTCCAAGCTCATCAAGCTGCTAGATTGGGCGGTTGAGTGCGGTGTCGACATGGCCCACACGGTCGCTATTGGCGACGGGGCAAACGACATCCCCATGATTCAGGCCGCGGGCACGGGCATCGCGTTTTGCGCCAAGCCCAAGACGCGCGAGGCCGCCCCGTTTGCCATCGACGAGCGCAACCTGATGCTCGCCATGGACATCATCCTACGTGACTAGTCGATCTGTCTAACAATAGAATCAATTCCCCTATGTCTAGTTTCCGAACGATTTTGTTCTAATGTTCGGAAACTCCCTTTCTCGTGCTAGACTTTGCACCGTCGAAGGGAACATATATGGATAAGCGAGATCTTGAGCAATTGCTGAGCGATGTTGCCGGCGGAGCAGTCACCCCAGCCGTCGCCCTCACGCGCATCCAGACGGCTCCGACCGCCGATCTGGGTTTTGCACAGCTCGATCTTTCGCGCGGGGTGCGCCAGGGAGCCGGCGAGGTTGTCTACGGTGCGGGTAAAACCGCCGAGCAGATTGCCTCCATTATCGAAGCGCTGCGCGATGCTGGCCAAGAGCGCATCCTGGTCACACGCCTGGATGCCGAAAAGGCAGACCGCACCTCGGAGCTCCTCGACAACGGCATCGACCTGGGATATGTCCCGGACGCACAGCTCGCCCTCGTGGGCGGCAAGCCCTCCCCCACCGGTAACGGACGCATCGTCGTCGCCTGCGCCGGCACGAGCGACTTGCCCGTCGCCGAGGAAGCCGCGTTGACGGCCGAGTTCTATGGCAACGAGGTCGACCGCCTCTACGACGCAGGCGTCGCCGGCCTGCACCGCTTGCTCGCGCATGCCGAGGAACTTGCCCAGGCGCAGGTGGTCATCGCCATCGCCGGCATGGAAGGCGCGCTGGCGAGCGTTATCGGCGGCCTGGTGAGCTGTCCGGTCATTGCCGTTCCCACCAGCGTGGGCTACGGCGCGAGCTTTGGTGGCGTAGCCGCACTGCTCGCCATGCTCAACTCCTGCGCCAGCGGCGTTTCGGTCGTCAATATCGACAACGGCTTTGGTGCCGCATACCAGGCAAGTCTTATCAATCATCTGAGCGCCGGCACACCCCGCGCCCGCTAAGGAGCATTCCATGTCCAACCATCAGCATACGCTTATCATCGACGGCACCTCGGGCATCAGCGGCGACATGACCGTCGCGGCCCTGCTCGACCTGGGCGCCAGCGAGGAGCACCTGCGCGAACAGCTCGCCACGCTGCCGGTCGACGGCTTTTCGATTGCCGTGACGCGCGTAAACAAGCACGGCATCGACGCCTGCGATTTCGATGTCCAGCTTGCAGAGGAGCTCGAGAACCACGATCACGATATGGCCTGGCTCTACGGCAACGAAGTAGCTGTCGAGCATATGCACGAACACGAACACCACCATCATGACCATGGCGAGCACGAGCACTGCCACGACCATGACCATGAGGCCCACGGTCATGGCCACGAGGGCCATCATCACGCCCACCACCATCACCACCGTTCTTTGGCGGACGTCACCGCCATCATCGACGGCTCGCAGCTAAGCGATGGCGCCAAGCGTCGTGCGCTCGCCATCTTTACCGCGCTCGCCGCCGCCGAGGCCAAGGCCCACGGCAAAACGCCCGAGACCGTCATGTTCCACGAGGTAGGCGCCGTCGATTCCATCGTCGACGTCTGCTCTGTCGCCATCTGCCTCGATGACCTGGGTATTGAGGACATCGTGGTCGAATCGCTCTCTGAGGGCCACGGCACCATTCGCTGCGCCCACGGCCTCATGCCCATTCCCGTCCCCGCTGTCGTCAACCTGTGCCAGGCGGGCAATATCGCCCTCACGCCTGCACCGGTCGCCGGCGAGCTCGTGACGCCCACGGGCGCCGCCATCGTCACCGCGCTGCGCACGTCCGACCAACTGCCCTCACGCTACCGCATCGAAGCCGTCGGCTACGGCGCCGGCAAGCGCCCCTACGAGGGTTGTTCCGGTACGCTCCGCTGCCTGCTCGTTCACGCGGACGCCTAGCCATGGATGCCCGCAAGGCAAAAAGCCGCGCCGCCATCGTTACGGCGTTCTCCGAGCTGCTGCGCGAAGAGGACTACGGCAAGATCACCGTCGGTGACATCATCGCTCGCGCCCATGTGGGTCGGGCCACGTTCTACGGCCTCTTCAAGAGCAAAGATGACCTACTCGCTGAGCTCGTGTGCGATATCTGCACCCATGCCCTCGACGATGACGGTACGCCCCTCGACGACCCACTCGTGCAGGTCGAGCATATCCTCAACAACCTCTGGGAGCGCCGCCAGGGCGTTCGAGCCCTCGTAGCCGGCGCCGGCTCACGCGTCTTTGCCGACTGCTTACGCAAGACCATCATGTCACGAGCAGCCGAAACCGTCCCCAACGACCCAAACGGCCCCGCCGCCACCATGGATCGCAGCTTCCTACTACACCACATAGCCTCAAGCTTCGTAGGAATGGTCCAATGGTGGGCCTGGCACAACTTCCAAGCAGATAAGTCCGACGTAGCCAAAGACTACCTCTCGGCCATAATGCCCCTCTTCAACTAAGTAAACCCCTCATCCCAAAGTTCCGCCCTCATCTCAAAGCCCCGCCCCAACCCAAAGCACAATCCATCCCAAAGTATCGACAGCAGCCCAACGCCCCTACCAGCAACAAGCCCCTCCCATCCAAATTCAGATATATATGTTGGGTTGCTTGCACGAACGCAACGAAGACCCCGCAGCCGTCCGCATGGGGTAACTTCCCAGCGCACTCCGCAGGACGCAAAAAGGCCCGCCGCACGAAGTGCGCAGCGAGCCTTTTTGCATGTCCGAGGACGCGCTGGGAAGTTACCCCATGCGGACGGCGAACAACCTATGTAGCCTTGGACTAGAACATGCCCAAGAAACCGTGCACAAACAGTGCGGCCAGAGCGGCACCGATAAACGGAGCGATGCCAGGAACAAGCAGGCCGTACTTCCAGTTGTTGTCGGCCTTGTTCTTAATCGGCAGAACCTGATAGGCCATGCGAGGACCAAGGTCACGAGCCTGGTTCATGGCGAAGCCGGTGATGCCGCCCATGCCCATGCCAACGGCCCAAACGATCAGGCCGACGCAGATGGCGAGCATCAGAACGTTCTCGCCGGCGCGGCTAGCGGCAGCAAGGATGGCGCTGATGAACACGAAGGTGCAGATAGCCTCGCAGAAGAAGTTGCGGGCATAGTTGGTGCCCTCGGTGGTGGGGTTGGTCGAGAAGATGTTGCGCTGGGCAATGGGGTCGACGACGCCCTCGGAAGCCTTGAACTCATCGGCATACATAAGCCAAGCGATTACGGCGCCCACAAAGCCGCCGAGCATATCGGCAATCATGAAGGGGATGCAGCTGCTCCACGGCACCAGGCCTACGATGCACTGGGCAAGCACCATAGCCGGGTTCATGCACACGGCGCCGCCAAAGACAAACAGGCAGACCGAGATGCCAAAAGACCAGGTGGTGATGGCAAACATATGGCCGGAGCCCTGATACTTGGTGCCCTTGAGCACGGTATCGCAGTGCACGCCCACGCCAAAGATGATCATGAGGGCCGTTGCGCCGAATTCACAGAGGAGTTTGGTAAGCATAAAACCTTATCTTTCTTGTCGGTTATAAACGATTCGTTTAGGCCGCGCGCTAGTGCTGTGCGACGACAACGCCCAGGCCATCGGGAATGACGGCAACCTTGGCATCGGCACCCTTCATCTCAAAGGCGAGCTTGAGCGCCTCCTCGAGGGTGTTGACCGGCGTCATGTGCATATCCTTGATCATCTGGTGATCGCACAGGTCGGTGACCATGATCACGGGGTGATGCGCCAGGATGCGGGCAAAGATCTGACTCGTCCACTGGTCGGGCAGGGTCTCGTCCTTAGGACGGTCGATGCAGGCGCGCTCAAACTCTGCCGGATCGTTGTCGGCGATGTTGTGATAGAAGCCCTCGCCACCGTGACCGTCGGCGCAACCGGCGACATCGATGATCACGCCGCCCTCGGGAAGCGTGGCCTCGGCAGCGCACATGCCCTTCACGGCCTGGTAGATGTTCTGGTCGAGCGGGTAGCCGCCGTTGGTGGTGATGGCAATCTCGCACTCGACGGGCTCAACGCCGGCAAGGCTCTTCACGAAC
>JAXKFZ010000008.1:0-9609 GCA_036550635.1 Collinsella sp.
GAAGAGGCGTCAGCAGGTCAGTGGGTCATCGTCCCGGCGTTCAGCATCAGGGTAGCGCTGCGACGCGGAAATCGCGCGCTGTTGACGCGCCCCCGCAGTGCCCGCTTCCCCCAAGGACAATTATCAGTGCAGGTAGAAAGCCTGCGGTTTTTCATAAAACGCGGTCATGGTCGGGGGTATCAAGCTAAACGTAGTAGATGGGCCAGTTTCGTGGCAAGCGCCGTCAACTGATTTCCTGGGGACATCTGGAGACGGAAGAAAATGGATCAATTTGGCTCTCTGGGGGCCACGATGCCCGTCGTATCAGCCGGCCATTCCAAAACTATGCCGGTTTACGGGGCTGAATCGCGAACCCCCAACCATACACAATTCCGAGATAATAAAACCGCAGGTGAACGGCTTGCTCTATTTCGAAAAAAACTGGTATGGTCTGCCTGTGCTAATCTAGCCCCGTAAACCGGCATAGTTTTAAAATGGCACTTTGGCAGTATTGATTCACGCCTCGGCGCAACTAGCCCTACAGTCCGTATTTCACGACGACTCGGTTGATGCGGCGACACCAGGGCTTGTACAGGACGGCCAAAAACACGCAGGTCGCGAGTCCGTGCGTGATATCGAACGGTACGGCGGCAGCAAGACGCGCCACGACGCCCGCCCACGTGAGCGGTTGTACAAAACCGATGATATCGTAGGCGTTGATTACCACGCCGTATAGCAAACCCGAAGCAAAGCCGTAGGTCAGTAGCGCCGGCATGCGCACGGTGCCGTCGGCGCGATCAAAAGCACCCGCGCACGCCAGCGCGCCGCCAACATAACCAACCAGGCCCCAGGCAAACATCTGCCATGGCGTCCACATGCCCTGTCCAAAAAAGAAATTGCTAGTCAGCGCCGCCAGCGCGCCAACCATAAAGCCGTTACGACGACCGAGTGTCGCCCCGGCGATAATGGCAATGGCGCTCACGGGTTTAAAGTCGGGAATGGGTCCAAACAGGATGCGCCCCGCCGCCGCCAGCGCCGCCAGCACCAGGGTTGGCATAATCTGGCGCAGGCCCGGTCGCGACGCCTCGTAGCCCGCAAAGAACAGCGCAAGCACCAGCGCCACCACAACCAGCATGGCAAGCGCCGCCTGCTCAACGCCCGCCAGCAACGCCGCTGCCATCACCGCCGGCACCGCCAGCAGCAGCGGTATCTCCAGTTTTGCAAGCAAGCGCGAGAAACGACAGTCCGTCATCCCATCACGCCCTATAGAACACGTTGCCGGCAAAGAAGTCGGCCGGGGGCTCCACGCAGGCAATCTCGCCGTCAAACATCATGGCGACGTCGTCGGCTACCTGCTCGGCAAAGTCCAAATCGTGCGTAGCCATGATGACGGTGCCGCCAGCCTTCGCATGGTCACGCAAGGCACGGGCGATGATGCGACGGCTGGCCAGGTCCAAACCCTTGGTGGGCTCATCGAGCAATAGCAGCTCGGGGCCAATCAACAGCAGCTTTGCCAACGCAAGCAGCTGGCGTTGACCGCCCGAAAGATCGTACGGGTGACGCGCCTCCAAGCCCGCCAGACCCAGGCGCGCTGTCTGCTCCCGTGCTGCGGCCTCGTCATATCCGCAGGTCGAGGCCCATTCCATCAGCTCGTCGCGCACCGTCTCGGCAACCAGCAGGGCCTTGGGGTTCTGCGGCAGCAGCGCAGCCGAGGCCGCCCCGCGCACCATGCGACCACGCTGCAGCTTGGCAGTCTTGGCCAGCACCGAAAGCATCGTCGACTTGCCGCAGCCGTTACCGCCCACAACCGCATGCACCGCGCCAGCCGAAAACGACGCATCGAGCCCGCGCAGCACCCAGCCGGACGCTCGATCGTAGCGAAACCAGCCTTCCGACAGGGTGGTAGCCGACCCGCCGTGCATTTTTTGGAGTATTCTGCTTCCATCCGTGCGCGAGAAGGCTTCCGAGCCGTTCTCGAGCGACGTTTGCGCCACAAATTCGGACGATTTGTCCAATTCCGAACTTTTTTTCGCGCTCGATACGTCCCCGGGCGGCTCCAGAGAGCCCAAATTGTCCTCACGCCTGCTGAATACTCCTTTATTTGCACATCGGATGGCACCCCACCCCAACATGTCATCGGAAAACAGCGATTCTCGGCATCCCAAAGAAGCCATATCCGCCACCTCGCGCACGCGACCGTCCTCAATCCGGTACGCACACGTCGCGTATTCGAGCATTGGGCGCGGCTGATGCGTCGCCACAACAACCGTGCAGCCCAGCTCGCGATTCACACGAAACAGCGCGTGCAGAAAACTCTTCTCGGCAACGGGATCCAGTTGGGACGTGGGCTCGTCAAGCAGCAGTACGCGTGGGCGCAGCGCCAGCACAGCCGCCAGCGACAGCAGCTGCTTGCGCCCGCCCGAAAGCGTATCGGTGTCGCGGTGGAGCCAATCCTCCAACCCGAAGAAATAGCTGGTCTCGGCCACGCGGCGGCGCATCTCGTCGCGTGACATGCCTAAGTTTTCCAGGCCAAACGCCATCTCGTGCCACACGGTTTCGCACACGATCTGGTTCTCGGGGTCCTGAAACACATAGCCCACGCGCTCCGCGGACGCCCGAACATCCATATCGGCAACGCTCTCGCCCAGCACGCGCAGCTCGCCAGCGCATTCACCCGTCGGCGCGATCTCGGGCTTGAGCAGCGACAGCAGCGTCGACTTACCCGACCCAGTGCCACCAACAAGCAACGCAAATGCCCCTTGGGGAACAGACCAGTCGAACCCGTCGAGCACCGGCGCCTCAGCCCCGGGGTAGGCAAAGCGCAGACCCCGCACTTCAATCGCCGGCGTATCCGAGCCGCACACCACGCCCGCCATCATGTTTCCGTCCAGCCGGGCCATCAGCCAAACCTCTTCTCGTCAATCACGTGCAACACACAGGGCAGCGCCATCCAGGCCGCGTATACGACATAGCCCGGCCACGGCGCCGGCACCGAAAGCTGAGGGTAAAACGAATACTGCGTCGTCGCGGCCCACGCCACCACAACCGTAGCAGCGCCAAACAGTGCAAGCCCAACCAGCGCGGCAACATCGCCGCGCCCCAGCCGATACCGCGCATACGTCGTACGACGCGTCGCGGCACCCCACCCGCGCGAGCGCATCGCGTCCGCGCGCTCCAGCGAATCTTCCATGCCCCAGCCCATCAACACACTCGATGCCCGCAGACGCGAGCGCACGGGATCGGCCGGCGCGCGGCCCGGCACGTCAATCGCATCCTGCACCGCCAGCACCGTACGACCGCGGCGCAAAAACTGCGGGATAAGCCGCATGCACATCGAGATCATGAGCGCGATCACCGGCGCGACGTTACCCAAAAGCGCAAGCACCTTGTCGTATTCGAGCATCGATGCCGCGGCCTCAAACCACAGCACGCTCGCCACAAACAACCCGCCCATGCACAGGCCGTATACCATACTCTCCAGATACACCGCACGCATGCCAATACGGAACAGCTCCGTCGAGCCCGAGGCGCTAAACAGCGGATTGAGCACCGCGATAATCAAAATCACCGGCAGCTGCCAGCGAAGCGCCCCCAACGTGCGCGCAGCACCGCGCGTCGCAAGCCCGTACGCCAGCCCGCCCGCAAGCGACAGCGCGATCAGCACCGGTTGCATCGAGAACATGGTGAGCCCCAGCGTCAGTACCATGTAGAGGGCCGGCACCGCCGGATGCGACATCGAGAATGCCGCGACGGGCTCGCCGCCAAACTCTTCTCGTATGTTGTCCACGGGCACCCCCGTCCCCTAGCTCAAACGACGGCTCCGTAGCACCGCCAACGCCGCACGCAAGCAGCGCAAACGCCACACCAGCGACGCAAGCCTCAACCGCCGCAAACCAATCGTTACGCGCTCATCATATGCCTGCGGTATCATATTGCGCCGTGTATCGTTTCCAAACACACGTCTCTATAACGTAACAGGAGATCACATGGACGCAACCGCAATTATCCTCGCTGCCGGCGAGGGCACCCGCATGAAGTCGAACCACTGCAAGGTTTCGCACAAGATCCTGGGCAAGCCCATGGTCCAGTGGATCGTCGACGCTACCATCAAGGCCGGCTGCAGCCGCGTCGTGGTCGTCATCGGCAGCCACGCCGACGAGATGCGTGCCCTGATCGACGGCGCCTACGCCAACAGCGCCACCAAGGTCGAGTGCGTCGAGCAGACCGAGCGCCTGGGCACCGGCCACGCCGTAAAGGTCGCGCTCGAGGCCTGCGGCATCACGCAAGGCCCCGTCGTCGTGCTCAACGGCGACCTGCCGCTCATCACCGCCGACACCGTCGCCAAGTTCGCGCAGACCGTCGCTACCGGCGAGCTCGCCTGCACCGTCATGACCATGACCCCGCCCGACCCCTTCGGCTACGGCCGCATCAAGCTGGGCGCCGGCGGCCAGATCGAGCGCATCATCGAGCAGAAGGACTGCACGCCCGAGCAGGCCGCCACGCTGCTGGAGTGCAACGCCGGCTGCTACGCCTTCGACGGCGCGCAGCTCGCCGCCCACATTAACGAGATCGGCAACGACAACGCGCAATCCGAGTACTACCTGCCCGACATGCTCGAGATTCTCAAAAGCCACGGCCAGGCTGTCTCCATCTTCCACTGCGATGACTACCGCGATGGCCTGGGCGTCAACAGCCGTATCCAGCTCGCGCAGCTCACCGCTATCGCGCGCGACCGCATCAACGAGCACTGGATGGCCGAGGGCGTCACGTTCATCGATCCCACGCAGGCCTGGATCGGCCCCGACGCCGTTATCGGCCGCGACACCGTCGTGTGGCCGCAGACGCATCTGATCGGTCACGTCACCGTGGGCGAGGAGTGCCAGCTCGGCCCCAACAGCCGCCTCACCGACACTACCGTCGGCAGCGGCTGCACCATCGATGAGACTATCGCCATCGAAGCCGTCATCGAGAACGGCGTCGACTGCGGCCCGCGCGCCTACCTGCGCCCGGGTACCCACATGCTCGACGGCTCCAAGGCCGGCACGCACGGGGAGATCCAGAAGTCCACGATCGGTGAGGGCTCCAAGGTGCCGCACCTGTCCTACATCGGCGACACCACCATGGGCTCCGGCGTCAACGTGGGCGCGGGCTCCATCACCTGCAACTACGATGGCGTGCACAAGCACAAGACCGTCATCGGCAAGGATGCCTTCATCGGCTCCGACACCATGATGGTCGCGCCCGCCCAAATCGGCGACGGCGCGCTCGTGGCCGCCGGTTCCGTCATCACCGAGCCGGTCCCGGCCGACGCACTCGGTCTGGGCCGCGCCCGTCAGGTAAATATTGAGGGCTGGGCCGCCGATTATCGCCGCCGTCTGCACGAGGACGACGAGGTATAACGTTTTATCAAGCATCTAAGGAGCTGTTCCCATGGGGGCGGCTCCTTTTTCTATCGTGACCTGCGCAACCGGATGAGTGGTCGGTTCGTGTCCGTTGACGGTAAAGACGTTATCAAGACCCGATTAACCCCGTCGCGCGGTTACAATGCAACAAGGCATCTATATGGCATTCGATATAAAGGAGAAGGGTAATGCCGATTAATGATCCCGAGAAGTCGGAGAATATGCGCAAGTCCATCCGCGTGTATTCCGGTTCCTCCAACCGTCCCCTCGCTCAGAAGATCGCTGAGTACCTTGGGGTCGAGCTTTCGGGCCTTACGCTAAAGCAGTTCGCCAATGGTGAGATTTACGCCCGCTACGACGAGACCGTCCGCGGCGCCGACGTCTTCCTGATTCAGTCCGTGGCCGGCGGCAACGTCAACGACATGCTCATGGAGCTGCTCATCGCCACCGACGCTGCCAAGCGCGCATCCGCCCGCTCCATCACCGCCGTTATCACCCACTACGGCTATGCCCGCCAGGACCGCAAGGCCGGCCCGCGTGAGCCCATCACCGCCCGCCTCGTCGCCAACCTGCTCGAGCGCGCCGGCGTCAACCGCATCATCACCCTCGACCTGCACCAGGGCCAGATCCAGGGCTTCTTTGATATCCCGGTTAACCACCTGTCCGCACTGCCTCTGTTTGGCCAGTACTACAACGACATGCACTTCGACACCGATAACCTGGTTGTCGTCTCCCCCGACGTGGGTCGTGCCAAGGCCGCCAAGAAGCTGTCCGACATGCTCGGCTGCGACCTGGCCATCGCCCACAAGGGCCGTCCGCGCCACAACGCCGCCGAGGTCATGGGCATCATCGGTGACATCAAGGGTAAGACCTGCATCATCAACGACGACATGATCGACACCGCTGGCACCCTGTGCGCCAACGTCAAGGAGCTCAAGGCTATGGGCGCTGGCGACATCTACGTCTGCGCCACCCACGGCATCTTCTCCGGTCCGGCCATCGAGCGCCTGAACGATGCCCCCATCGTCGAGTGCGTCGTCACCGATGCCATCCCCGTCGAGGTCGGCGGCAAGATCAAGACCATCTCGGTCGCCGAGGAGTTCGCTCAGGCCATCTCCGCCGTTTACCACGAGGAGCCCGTCTCCACGCTCGTCGGCGGCGACTTCGCACTGTAGTCCAACGCGCATCGCATCATCTTTGATGCTTTTAAAGGGTCGGAAGCTCGCTTCCGGCCCTTTTTCTATCCCTCGCCAACCTTCCCTGGACAATTAGTTCAGATACGTATTTTTTAAAGCCCCAAAGGGCCGTTCGGAGCCTTCTGAGCTCCCCGGCGGATGCCATGCCGCCCAAAGCTCATCGTTTTCGAGTACAACCGCCGCATATTTACCCTCAAATCACCCTCGAAGGCCCTTAGAAACGCCTCGAATGCCCGTCGCCTTATACGTATCTGAACTAACTGTCCAGTAGCTATCGTCAACCTTCGCGGCAGAGCTCAATTTCCTGCAATCCCCTCAACCGATTCCACCGATTTCATAACACCCAGCCGTTCATGGCGCACAGCGCCCCGCTGAGCGAAAAGAACGGTATGGCGGTCGCATTCTGCCGCCAACTTAGTACGTTATAGCTATGACGACCGTGATTTCACATCTCTCCGCCCTCCGCGCAATTCGTCGCGCACGACGGGCGTACTCTGCCCTACCCTGGGACTCCGTTGATAGCGAACAGCAAGCACATGCCTTGGCTAGCTGCATTCCCAACAATGACGCGATAGACTTTGGCGCACTTTCGATACTCGACGCCTGGAATGAAGATGATTCCGAACTGCTTGATCTTCTCGTTTCAAGCGAAGACAACAGACGTCCCGACAAGCGACTTCTTCAGCATATTCTCTCCGCTTCGCTTCCTGAAGGTGCAATTATGCACATCGAGGCCGACATCTACGCAACGTCTCCTGCCATGACAGCCATGCTTTGTTCCAAAAATGAATCAGTCGCCAAAACCTTGATGCTTCTCATGGAACTGCTCGGAACCTACTCCCTTCCTCCCGGGGCAACATACCCCATTGCTTATGACGACATCTGGCCCAAGGGCGATGTCTACGAAGCGATGGACGACCTCGATTGCCGGGACGACCAGTCGGCGACCGAACAGCAGAACGAAGCCCGCTATGAACAAGCGCACTACAAATGCGAGCCCGCCACGACCATCGAAGAGCTCGAGGCGGTCGCACGGTTCGCCAAAAGTAGCTCATACGCCTCGTTTCGCACGGCAGTCAAACTCGCCCGAGCTGGATCCGCATCCCCAGCCGAATCCCTAATGTTTGCCGTTCTCGGAGCGCCCATGCGCTTTGGCGGATTCGGATGTTGCAGCCTGCCCATGGGAGGCCTGCTACTCAACTATCGAATCGACTTCGACACTCTTGCGGTCAACATGTCTTCCGGCATCCCTTACGCCATCTGCGACCTATATTGCCCGGCCGCCGGAGTCGACAACGAATACAACGGAATTGGGCATGAGCTTCAAAACGCTCGCATCCACGATGGCAATCGAAATAATGGACTCAAGGCAATGGGCATCCACGTCCTGGTTATCAATCGCGACCAAATGAAAGACCTTGTTGCACTCGAAGCCTTCGCCCAAACGATGCATCGACTCGCGGGAGTCCGATTCCGATACCGTATCAAGGGCTATCGCAAGCGTCAGGCCGCTTGGCTCAACGCTCTGCGGGCCGGAATCGGCCTTGCGCCGGTCTAAACGGCGAATCACCCGTGCACCGTCGAACAGGGCTGGACAGTTAGTTCAAATACGTATAAATGGACACATTGAATTAGGCTGTTTTGCAGTTATCTCTATACCATTCGCCCGATTTGAAGGCAGGGTAGACTTCAAAACAGCGTCATATGGACTAACTAAAGCTCCAAAACAACGTATCGGCATTGAATTGAGCAATTCGAGTCCTCAGAACTTATACGTATCTGAACTAACTGTCCACCTCGGATTTTGACGGCCGTCCAAACGCCCCCAAACAACCTCAATTGCCCTCCATTTGACAGCGGCAACAGGGTCGCTCACCATAGCAGGCGACAAATCAACGAAAGGATGAACATGGCAGCTGCACAGCCGCTTAAGATTCGCATGGTTGCCGGACTTGGCAACCCCGGCGATGAGTATGCCGAGACCCGCCACAACGCCGGCTTTAAGGCAATCGACGAGCTGGCCCGTCAGGCCGGCGTCACGTACTGGAAAAACCAGGCAGGCGCCGAGGTCGCGCTCATTAATATCAACGATGCCGAGGAAGAGAACGGCAAGCGCCAGATCGTGCTGGTCAAGCCGCAGTCGTATATGAATACCTCGGGTGGCCCCATCTCCAAGCTCTGCCGCGAGTACAAGATCAAGGCCGAGGAGCTACTCGTGATTCACGACGAGCTCGACATTCCCGCCGGCGACGTACGTGTTAAGGTGGGCGGCGGCCACGCCGGCCACAACGGCCTGCGCTCCATCATCGACAAGATGGGCAGCCGCGACTTCAGCCGCATCCGCACCGGTATCGGCAACCCTCCCGGCAAGATGGCCGTGGCAGACTACGTGCTCATGCAGCTGCGCGCCCGCGAGGCCGAGGACTTCCAGGACACCTGTGCCCGCGCCGCAGATGCCGCCGGTCTGGCCATCGTCCACGGCGTGATCTATGCCCGCGACCACGTCAACGGCGCCGCCTCCGCCAACGGCAAGCACTAAAACCTACCGTTTAGGGACAGGTTTATTTTGGCAGGTTTTATCTACGGAAACGCCCCGGTGGCCGCATCGCAATAAACCCCGCGCTGCCATACATGCATAACGCCCCAAAGGGGGCCGGCCTCATCACAACCCGAGGCCGGTCCCCTTTGCCGTTTTGCCTGATAAAACCGACCAAAATAAACCTGTCCCTATTTGGTAGGTCGAAGTGGATAAACCCTTTTCCCAACCGCCGAAGACACACGTAAACAGCATGTCCATGAGGGTATAATTTGCACCGTATGTCTGCACAACGCCTGTGCGCGTACGGTTTTACTCGGGCTACCGTCCATTTCCGTGGAGGCACGGTTCGGCAGCCCTAACAAGAGAGGGGTTCTATGTATAAGATCCTGGAGAAGACGCAGTTCTCGGAGAAGGTGTTCAAGTTCCGCATCGAGGCGCCTGCAATCGCCAAGCATGCGCACGCTGGACAGTTCCTCATGGTTCGCGCCAACGA